>CAYJHN010000043.1:780-11926 GCA_964369985.1 uncultured Desulfovibrionaceae bacterium
CGTATTCATTTTCAAATGCTATACTATCTATTTGATCACCAAAATTTATATTTCTTGGATTTACAGAAATTAATGATCCACCTTCAGGACTGTCTTCAACAACTTCAACTACAGTTGAAACATTTTGACCACTTGTTGTTGTGACATCAATACCAGTGTTTTGAGCACTTGCAAGATTTTGACTTGCTATTGAGTGAGATAAAGAATAGTGCAATGGAATATTAAGCTTATCTATAATCTCATTCATGCTCTTATGAATGTTAACTTTATCTGTTGGGGTAAAAGCCCCTAGGATTGAGATAACGCCTTTGCCGTATTCAGTATTTGCATTATGTATACCGTCTAAAGTGAGTTTTTCATTGATAAGCTGTGAAAGCTCTATTTCATGAATGATATTTCGCTTTAGTTCTGGTAAGCCAGAGATGTCTTTTTTCAAAGTAGCAAATGCAGCTTCTTCTAAAAGTGTATCCTGTATATAAGCATCTACATGAAGTTTTGAGTCTTCTATGTAAAGACTAGGGAATATACCATAGAGTGCTAAAGAATCTTGAACTGCGCGTAAAAGATCGTTTTGAACCTCTACTGATAGATATACAGGATATTGCAAGCTTCGTGCCAAAGCTTGAATTTTTTGTCTTTCGCCTTCGCTGCTTACATAACCTTCAATTAAAATACTCTCTTTTCCATTGATCATTTGTTGGAAAAGCTCTACATTTTCTATTTTTGCTTCTGCTAAAGCAGTAGTTAAGTAGTTGATTTCAAAGCCAATATTATCTTTTTGTGGTTCGTAAGCTATGCTAAGAGCTAATAGGCCTAATGCCACAACACCAGATACAGCTGCTTTACGGATAAAATTCTTTTTTTCAATTTTTTCTTTATCAGTATTATCTTCTTCTACAACTTCGTTCTCACTCATTTCATTTTCTTGTGCAACTAAGTTGTCATCTTCGTTTTCAGCTTCACTTTCTTGTTCTTCTAGCTTTGCTAAAGTCGCATTAGTGGCTAATTTAGGTATAACTGCTTCTTGAACTTCGTTTGCATAGTTCCAAACCATGCAAGTGCTTGCAATGTAGAATGGTTCACCATTTTCAACAATGAAATTTTCGTCAGTATCGCCGCCTAATTCTTTGCAGATTTGGCCATCAATTGAGTTTACAGTTACAGTTATACTCAGAATTTTTCCTTGATTTTCAACTATTTCATCGAGGATTTCTGGGTTTTCGTCTGTTATTTCTTCTAATACTTCTTCTGGAAGTTCTTGTAAAATCTCTTCTGGGATTTCTTCAAGATTTTCTTCAGGGTTTTCGCTGTCAGCAATTGTGAGCACTTCTCTTTCGATCATTACATTGATAGAGGCATGTCTTGGTGCTATAGCAAAATCCTTGCTAAGTGATTGGTTGAAAAATACAATATCAGCCGTGTCATCAGAGCCAATGATGTTCTTGCCTTCTGAAAGTGCTATTTTTGCACCTAGATGTGGGCCAGAAAAAATATAGAGATAAAGAGAAGTGTCGTTCATAATTGCCTTATATTTCTTCTTCTGGGCTAGGTTGCTTTGAACAGCCTGAAGATGATGGTTTGTTTACAGGAGTTTTTACAGAATAATTAGGTTGAATAGGTGAACGTGAAAACTCAGCTTCTTTTACTCTTTCAGGAACTTCATAACTTGCATTGTGACGTACAATTCTTGGAGTGATAAGAATAAGTCTTTCAAGTGTGTTTGTAGTTTTTGAGGAAGATTTGAAGAGATTGCCTAGAAGAGGAATATCTTTTAGATACGGCACGCCGCTGTCTTCTTCAGAAACTTGTTCGTAGAAATAGCCACCAATAAGTAGGCTTTCGCCTTCATTAACAATAGCTTGCGTGTTGATTTTTGTTTGTCTGATAGGCGGAAGAGCGCCAACAGCTTGACTGCCGTCATCGCCTTGGTTATCTTGAACGTTTACAACAAGTTTAATACTGCTATTGCCATTATCACCAGTAATAATGTGTGGTGTTACTTTTAAAATTGTACCAGCTTCAACTTTGAATAAATCAGCAACATCAGTACCTGCAACTTCAATGTAGTAAGTGCTTGTATTTTCTAAGGTTGCTTGAACGTTATCCATTGTTAATACAGATGGCTTACCTAGCACTCTAGCATTATTGTTTGCTTGCAATGCTTCTACTTGAGCTATGAAAAATTCTGTACCTAGTGAATAAATAGTGGAAGATAATCCGCCTGTGAGAATTTCACCAGCTATAGGAGGAACTATAGAGGTTGTTGGTGCACCAGAAGTGCTACCGCCTATGCCATTGTTGCCTTCGGCATTGGTAGACATATTACCTTGAAAGTTAACACCTAAATTTCTGCTAAAGCCACTGTCGATATCTACAATAGCTGCATGAATTTCAACTAATTCAACAGGTTTATCTAAATCAGCTATAACTTCTCTGTAATAAGACATTCTGTAAGCAGCATCTGTGATGATAACAGAGTTTACACGAGGGTCTGCAATAATGTTTACACCTTCTGCTTTATCACTGCTTGCTGCAACTGAAGGAGCAGCAGCAGAAGATTGCTGGCCTAAAGCAGCAAGGCCTGTTCCGCCAAGTGAAGTTACTGTGCTTGGAAGTTGAACAGTGGTTGATGGGCTCATTTGAGTGCCATTTACCATAGATCTTAAAATTGTAGCTACACCTGGAATAGTGACTTGCGTATCCATGCTTGTGATAGAAATGTCGTCTGCCCAAGCAAATTTTAAAGGAAATACTTCCATTACAAAGTTGGAAGTTTGGGCTTGTTCAAATGCTGCAATAGCACCTTGAACTTGTTGAATATAAGTTAAAGGGCCTGAAACAACGAGCATGTCGGAGTTTGGCATATATTCTAAAGGAAGATTTTCAGAAATAACATCTGAATTTTCTAGCATGTCTATAAGTTCGTTTGATGGAATGATCTTTGTGCTTATAAAGGCTCTTTGAGTTTCAGACTGATTGTAATAATAGATTAAATCAGAAATTGAATACCAGCCAATACCAAAAGCTTCACGCATAGTTTCTAGAAAATGAGCAGCAGGAATATTTTCAAATCTGCCACTTATTGTTCCAACAACATTAGGAGTGAAGTGTGGTGCGAGGTTTTGTTCACGAGCTAAAGCACTAAGAGCTGAAGTGATATCTTGGTTTTCAGCATAAAAGCTGAAAGGCCTAGAGCCATCAAAAGCTTGTGCACTTAGTGAAGAAAACACGAATACGAGTGTGAGTATAATTTTTTTAAACAAAATACATCCCTTTTTTAGCATTTACTTATTTCCATGACATAGAAAGATTGAAAGGACTAGCAGAACGAGTATCTTTTTGCAACCACCAATCAACATCTTTGAGAAAAGAACTAAATGACACAAGGAGGGAATGAATGTCATTCATCTTTTCTTTTTTATAAATGATAATACTGTCTTTGTCAATTGTCACAACAGAAGGACGCAACTTACATGCACCCATTTGTTTTTTTGCATGCTCTTTTAAAACTTCTGTTCTTTCAAATTCGTCTAGAGGCATCTTGCCTAATGATGTTTTTACGATTAAATGCACATCATCAGGAGTGAAGAGCTCTACTTCTAATACATCATTATCCTTACCATAAATATTAAAAGAGACATGTTTGTCTGAAATATTATTTGGTTGGCTCCATTTTGTTTTTTCTTTGAGTAATGTGATAAAGTTATGAAATTGATGCATAGGATTCTCTTTTTATTATATATTTATTTTATAATGTTTAATTATATTATTCTTCTTTTGTTAATAAATCAAGCAAATCTTGTGCCTGTTTATGAATAGAAAGATGTTCAGCTTTTTTCTCCATCCTGCCTATTGCTTGTAAAAGTCCAAAAGCTTCCTTTATTTTTTCTACTTTCAAATAACATAAAGCACAATAATATAAAGGTGTTGGATCTTGAAGATTTGAGCCAATCATTGCGTGCTTATACATTTCTATAGCTTGTTCGTATTCGTTTTTTTCGTGGTAGCAACCTGCCAAACCAAGGCTAAAACGAGGATCTAAATCGTCTAATTTATGCAAGAACTGAAAGAGGGTAGTTGCGTCAGTATAGTTTTTTGCAATATATTGTGCGTGAGCTAAAGCATAGCCTGTTTCTATTGTGTCTTTATCTACATTTAAAACAGTAGAAAGCTTTGCTCCGCTCATATAAGCACCTACAAGTTTAGCATGTTCTTCTGTAGTTAAATCAAAGTTATCATTATTTGTAGCTCTTTGTTCTGTGCTCATAAAAAACTCCTTACCTTTATACTTTATATTTGTTTCGGCACGCTGTGCACGAAACCTCACTCACAAGAGGCGTGTTTATTTTCTATACTAGTTCTATACTAAAGCTCTTGCAAGAGCGATATTTGCTAAATCTTTTGCTGTTTCAACTTGGTGTGAAATCATTCTCTTTGCTGATTGCACCATAGCTATATCTTGAAGGCCTTGTTTGATTTCT
Source organism: uncultured Desulfovibrionaceae bacterium (assembly GCA_964369985.1). Classification (GTDB taxonomy): domain Bacteria; phylum Desulfobacterota; class Desulfovibrionia; order Desulfovibrionales; family Desulfovibrionaceae; genus CAYJAZ01. The sequence goes on from CAYJHN010000043.1 coordinate 5,262, forward strand.
TCTCTAATGCTATCGCCTGAGCGGAATAAATTATGGAAGAAACCACCCTCAACACCAAGATGTTCAAACCTGCCAGTCATAGCACCCCATCTTACTTCAAAATGAGACATGTTATCAACTCGTCTTTCAATTTGCATAAGTTCTTCCATGAGTCTTGCCATTTCTTTCATGAAATTCTTGGTTTCTTCAAATTGCACAAGTTCTTCAAGTTTAGCATCTAAAACAACAGAAGCAAATTCTAAATCTGAAAGAATTGTAGAACCGCTCACAAGAGCAAGTGTGGTTAATTCGCCTATTTTTGAAAACATGTTTTCAAAAAGACTTTCAGGAGTTACGTCAGAGGCGGCTGTAAAGGCTGTAATAGTAGCATTAGCACCAATGCTCGCTTCAAAAAGCAAGCTAAGAAGCTGAATGTCCTGACTAGACATGCCATAGGCTTCGCCTATTTCTTTGATGGCTGCTTCCATATTGACATTGCCTTCATGATTTCCGTCAAAAATAGCAGAAACATCCTTACTAGATAAGTCTTTTGTACTTCTCAGTTCACTCATGTTATAACCGTGTTTCATTCCGTCTAAAACACTTGTTACTTCGGTTTTTTCTGGAGCACCAAAATAAGTTATATTCTCATGAATGTGCATGCCTAATTCATGGTTATTCCCCGTATTTTTGTTGTAAATATTTATATTATTTTGCTCTTCAAGCACGCCATCAAGAGCAGTGCATATTTTATTTGCTTGGCTTGCTAATCTTGTAAGATCAATTTCTTCTGGCAATTGTAAATAAATACAGTAGTTTCTTAAATCTTTTATTCTTTCTTGTCTTTCTTGGGCATCTATTTTTGCTCTTGATTCAACTGAAGCTAAACTCTCTTTAAGAGCATTTTTTGCTTCTTTTGAATTGAGTGCTTCTAACATAGCTTCAGCAGATAGAGCTTTTCCACCAGTGAGTTCTTTGAGCATTGTTATCATAGCTGGCTCAGGAAGTGGCGGGGTAGGATTTGTAAGCCCAGATTGCTCAGATGCTCCATCCACATTTGATTGTAATTGCTGTAATGTTTCTTGGCCAATTGGTTTATTGCTTGAAAGAGCTTGTGTTTCTTCAGTTGGAGCTGTATAGCCAACTTGAGTACTTGAAGGATTATTTTGTATTTGCTGTGTCATCTTTGCATACTCCTTAATATTTCAAAAAAGAAATAAGAGAGAAGATAAAATTTGTTTTAAATATTTAACTAAAGGGGTAAAAAGGATAAAAAAACAACCCCTTTAGTTTATATAATTGCTTATTTATCTTGTGATAAAATAGCAATAAGGTCTTTTGCTTGTTTATGAATTGGAGCGTATTTTTCTTTATCTCCAAACATTAAGCAAAGATCTAAAGCTTCTTTTGCGTCGTCTAATTGATTTAATTTCATTAAGCAAACAGCTGAATAATAAATTGGACTAGGGTCGCTTAATGAGCTTCCAGCCATAGCAACTTGGTAAAGATCAATTGCTTTTTGGTATTGTTCTTTTGCTTGGAAGCAACCTGCTAAGCCCATTGCAAAGCGTGGATCCATATGATCAGCAAGAACAAGAAATTCAAAAAGAGTTTGTGCGTCGTCAAAATTGTTTGCAGAATAGTTGCTGTAAGCTAAAGCATAGGCAGCTTCTAAACTTTCTTGACTGTAGTTTACAGCAGTTGCAATGCTGCCGCCTTCTAAAATTGATTTTAGCATTAATTCTAAATCGTCATTTGAAAGATTTAGTACGTCTGAGCTCATAATAACCCCTTTGTATTAAAGTATAAAAAAGTATAATCTAAGTTCTATAAATGTATAGAACTTAGATATAATATAAAATTAGCCTAAGATTTTTGTTCTTGCTTGTGCAGAGCTGTTGTTTACTTCACTCATAGCAGAAAGAGCTTTTTGAATGATTTCACTATATAATTGCACTAAAGCTTTTATAGATTCTTTCATGTTTTCATGGCTTTGAGCTGCAGCTTCTGAATCTTTGATTTCAGCTTGAATCATAGAAGTAGCAAACTTACCAGATGCTTGCAATAAAGAACTCATGCCTTGCCCTATGCCTGTTAATGCATTTGAAACACCACCACCAGCATTTGCATTAGCACCACCAGCAGCACCAGCACCAGCAGAACCAAGTGCAGCAATACTCATAGCCATTGAAGTAGCAGCAGAAACAATTGCCATAGTAAATTCAACAGCAGCCGCTGTACGCATAAGATCGGCTTGTTCATGCTTTAAAGCAACTGAAGCTTGGCCTTCCATATAAGCAAGTTCTTTAGCCAATGCTCTTTGGTCTGCCGCATTTTCAATAATAGCTGCAAAAATAGCACCACCAAAAGTAAGAGTAGCCGCAAATTTAGGAATATCGCCATTAGAGGAAGGAGGAGTTAAGCCAAATTTAGTTCCTAAAGCTTGCATATCTTTATCAGCAGAATTGCCTAAAGTTTCTTTAAGATAGGCTTGTACATCGTTTGAAAGTTGGTTGATTTCTTTATTAGATAAAGTAGAAAGATCAGTATTTAATAAATTTTGTATTGGATTATTTGTTACGTTCATTGACATGATTGTATTCCTTATATATATGAAAAATTTGGGTTAAGCCATTGCAGGCGCGCCACCAGCGATAGCAATGTTAGCAGTATTTGTGTTTTCAACTAATTGTTGAACACCTTCGATAAGCTTGTTGAATTGATCCATTAATGCTTTTACTGTATCTAAATCCATTTCGTCTGCTAATTCAAGTCTTTGCATAAGAGCTTCTAAATCTTTCAAGAAAGCTTCGTCCATTTTTCTTTCGTAGCTTAGAGCTGCATTTTTCATTTCTAAACCACTTGAAACAATACCAGAAGCAGCTGTAATACCAGCAGAAACTTTCATTGCAACGTCGCCAATTTTTGCGAGCATAGATGCAGCTGAACCAGCACCAGCACCTAAGGTTAAAGCAGCACCTAAAACTGTTACACCAATTTCAAAGCCCATACCAATATATTGAGCAATTTCTTTGTCAACGCCCATAGCTTCAAAAGCTTTTGAAATACCAGCACCAATGCTCACCTTACCGTCAGTTGCTTCTGCTGTGATAGCACTTATCGACGCAGCTAATAAAATAGTTGAACCAGCAATAAGCAAGGCACCAGAGCCACCAGCTGCAAGGCCTGCAACACCAGCTACTATACCAGCAACTGCGGCTACAACACCAGCAGCCATAGCAATAAATTTGAAAATTTTGCCAAAGATGCCCATCTTGCTTTGTTCTTCGATTTTTTCGATTTGCTCTTTTAATTTTTCAATTTTTTGTTGTGAAGCGTTTTTCAGCAGCTCTTGCATTAACAGAATTTAAACCTTCTTGAATAGCGTTCTTTCTTTCTTGCATATTTAATGCTTCTAATAAAGATTCAGCTGTAAGGGCTTTACCGCCTGTAAGATTTTTGATGCTATCTAAATTTACAGAAGGTGGATCGAGTTGTGGATTATTTTTAGCAATAAAGCCTTGTAGTTGTTCGGCTTTATCATAAGCTAATTGTAATTGTTCAATTTGTTTTTGCACTGCAGGAGTGTTAACACCTGGGCTATTTTTTAATTGATCGATTTGAGCTAAAAGTAAAAACTGATTGGTTTCTAAATTATTTTGAATTTGTTGAGACATTGTGTGCTCCTCACTTATTTTGAAATGATTTCGCGTAATTCGCGGCAAGTTTTTTTGATTTCTTTATTGTATTCATCGTCTGCTATTTCATCAACTGTGTCTAAAGCTTGAATAGCAAGATCTTTTTGCCCTAACTTCATGTAGCAAATAGCTGCATGGTATAAAGGAATAGGATCTTTGCCTTCGCTCATCATTGCTGAAAGCATATAGGCATCAGAAGCTGCAAAATAGTCTTCTCTTTTTTCTCTGCAAAGTGCTAAGCCTAAAGAGAAACGTGGGTCAGAATAGTCATAAAGAGTAAGCATTTGAAAGAGCACTTCAGCGTCTTTATAATTACCAATTTTAAGATTATTGTAAGCTAATGCATAACCGCCTTCCATTGCGTCTTTAGGAACATCTAAAGCTTCTGCAAATGTAGCACCAGCTTTCATTGCTTCTGTTACTTTATTTTGAATTTGAGATTGGTTTTCAACTGTTGACATAATCACTCCATGTTATTTTTTATTGTTAATGTATAAAAATGTATTTATGCACGAAGAACATTTCTTCTATGGCTCACTTTAGATTCACTTGCTGCTTTTGTTTGTGCTTTCGATGTGTTTTTTTCACATTCTGTTTTTGCAAGTTCAACAAGTTTTTGATCTTCTTGTGATAAAGAATGTATATCTAGCACTAAATCTTCGTCTTTAATATTATTCTCTTTCAAAAATATTTCGTGTCTTTGGTTTAGTTTTGAAAATTCTTCCTTTATCTGTTCAAATTCAGCTTGTTGGTTTTCCATATCTTTTAATGTGAAAGCCATAATAACACTCCTCGTTTATAGTCAATGTGAATTATAATTATAATTTTTACCTTATTTTAGCCAAAAATCTTTGCAGAAGTTTGGTTAGAATTGCTGATTGCAGTGTTTGCACCTTGCATATAGTTGTTGTATTGAGCCATATAGTCGTTTATTTGTACCATATAGGTTTCAGTTTTTGCACCTAATTTTTCAAGGTTAGCTGATAAACCTTCAATAAGAAGATCAACTTCTGATCTGAGATATTTATAATCTTTGTTGCCATCGCCATCATTTATGTTATGTTTTTCGCAATATGCTCTTAGAATATCGAGTCTACGCGTACTGTATCCTTCAGTTTCGTCTTCATCTTTACCAGTAAATTTAACCCTAAAATCACGAGCATATTCAAGCATTTTTTGACATTCTTCTTGTGCTTCTTGGTTTTTTTTGATGCCATCCATAAGTTGTTCAGCAGCACCTTTTGCTGCAATTGCTAAACCGTATTGGATTTTTGCAAAACGTACTTGCTGTGAATCTGTTGCGGCATTGATACCAGTATGTTTTTGAATATCTGCTATACTAGCCATATTTACATTTGACATAATATATTCCTTCTAAATTTGTGAGTGTTGCTTATTATAATGCTATAAGTGTGCCAAAATAGAAATATTCAATATTTTTAGTTGTTTATAGTATGTTGTTTTTGAATAGTGTCTAAAAAGTTGGCAGTAAACTTTGTTTACACGCGTAAGCTATTTCTTCTTGCTGAGGACACTGAGCTTCTTGAAACAGTAGCCGCAGTTATCTTTGGTTCTTGGCTTTGTCTTATTGCTTCTGCTTCTAACAATTTAATCATTTTCTGATCTTCAATGCTTAAGTCTTTGATTTCCATGCTAAGCATTTCGTCAGTTATGCCAAGTTCTTCTTGAGTTTGTCTTTGTTTTCTTTTTAATATTACAAAATTAGACTTGAGTTCGTTAAAAACTTCTTGCTGTCTGATTAAATCTTTTTGCGTAAAAGCCATAAAGCACTCCTTGCTTTAAAGTTAAATGTATTAATGATTGAAAGATATTTTTTGCAATTCTAAGCCTAAAACTTTGCTGCAATATTTTTGAGCGAAGAAGTAAGAGCATTAGTTGTTGAAGCAGCACCAGAAATATAGGTATTTACCAAACCAATTTCACTGTTTACTACAGTATTTAATGTTTGTACTTCAGCACTCATAGTGTTGATGAATTTTTCAAGTTCTGCCTTTATAAAGTCACGTTCTGACTCAGTATCTAGTTTATCAGGATTATCTTTTGTATTATGCACATAATTCCCGTCAGAATTAGTTATGCCAAGTACATCTTTAAAAAACGCTGTTTGGTCTTTACTGGTTTCTTGGCCGAGAGGAACATTACTATACCATTCTAATAAATCATTTGCAGTTGATAAAGATTTTTGTGCTGATTCTAGAGTAGACAATGTTTTTTCAGCTTTTTCACTTGCTTCTTTAGCCATAAGCATATAGAAGACAGCAAAACGAGCTTGAATAGAGTCTTTGCCAGCTGTAAATTCTACATCTTTTAAACCAGCAACGCTACTAACATCAGTTCCACCTATGTTAATTGAAAAAGAGTCTGACATAATTTTTTCCTTCTAAATAATAAAAGTTGTTGTTCATATAAATTACCATTAAACAAAAATAAAGTAATTAGCTATAAGCATAAAGTGTGCCAAGTATTGTAAATAGCTGAAATAACTTATTTTTATTTTACATGTTTTTTTAAAAAATGAAAAAAAGCAATAAAGTTGGCATTGTACAAATAGAAGTTATTGAGGCAAAAATACAAAGAAAAAATGCTTTAAGCATAGAGCTTTAATTGTTAATAAAATGTAATAACTAATAGATACAGAAAATTTATTCAGCAAAAAGAAGAAGAGTAGATAAAATTTTCTTATGTTTTATTTGATAACATTAATATAAAATATAATCAAGTTTTTTATAAGATTTAAAAGAAATAATTCGTGTAAAATATGGCTCATAGCTAAAAAAAACACTTGTCTTTTCTTAATAAGTACGTTATTTTGTCTTGTAGACTTTTTAATTAGGCAGCCTATTTGCATACACTTTGCATGCCTTTTGCACACTTTTTGCATACTTCTTGCATAAGGTACATTGTAAACGATAAATGCAAACAAAGTTGGAGAAAAATTATGGCAGTTGATTTTAGTGTTCAAAATCA
>CAYJHN010000044.1:0-11633 GCA_964369985.1 uncultured Desulfovibrionaceae bacterium
TTCTTTTACAACAATTTCATATGTTGGAAGTTCACCACAGAGTAGGGCAAGGCTTGCAAGTAATTGCCTTTCTCTTTCAATAAGGGTTGGCCTTTGTGAATTTGCTTGTACAAGTTGTTCTTTTTGTTGAATAACATCTAAACTTGAAGCCTGTCCGTATTTATAACGTAGTTCCTGAGCTTTCACCATTGATTCATTTAAAACTTTTTGTTCGTCTAGGATGCCAAGCTCAGCTCTTACAGTTAATAAATCTATATAATTATTTGCAATTGTAGAAGATATTGAAAGAACTGTAGTCAATAAATCTTCTTCACTTGCCTTATAGCTAAATGTATCTGCTTGAACTTGAGCGGCAACCTTACCCCATAAATCAATTTCATAAGAAAGAGAAAAATTTAATCCATAATTTGTTATTTCATTAGTTGAGCTTTCACTTCTATTTGAATTATTTGTATAATTTGTATTTGCACTACCTGATATAGTTGGGAAAAGTGAAGAACGTGATTGCTGTAAGCCTGCTTCGCTTTGCATTAGGCGTGTGTAGGCAATTTGTAAATCATAATTTCCAAGACTTTTATCTTCACCAAATAAAGCGGCTAAAGCTTTTTGCTGGATTGCATTTAATTCTGTGCTATCAAATGCTTCCCACCATTTTAATGAATCAACTATATCCTCTCCACCTGAAGAAAGATATTCGCTAGGAAGCTTAACTTCTTCTACCTCTATATTTGAATTTAATGCAGCACAAGCCTGCAAGAAAAACAGTGAAGAGAAGAGAATTATTTGTGAAATACGTATATGCATTAAATCCCTTTAATGAAATAAATCGCTTTTAAAAAACAAAATATTAACTAATTTTTTCTAAACATGCTTTTACAAAGGCTTTTGCATTTGCAAAATCTTCTTCATTAGGATGTTTGTTTCCTTCTTCAATACGTGCTTTTCTTTCTTCTGTTATAGGATGTGCGTCACTATACTTTTCTGCCATCATTGCAAGAAGCTTTGGATCTACTTTTCCCATACAAAGCCAAGAACCTAAAAGCACATTGTTTTTATCTTGAATTAATTCTTCAGCTTTTTGTTTACAATATTCTGCATGTTCTCCATCTGGATATGCACCAAGTGTTCCAAATAAAATAACATTTTTATTTTCAATAGAAGAAATAACATTTTTTGCCAATGCGTCAGGCATGCCTTTGTCCACCCAATAACCGCATATAATACAATCGTATTCTTCTATACTAGGAGCTGGCTTTTCTTGAACAGAGCAAAGAGTTACATTTTCAAGATTAGAAGCTATAGCTTCTGCTACAGCTTTTGTATTGCCTGTTTTACTTGAATAAATTACTAATTTTTTCATATTTTTCTCTCTATAAATTTTAGGTATTATCCATGCACAGAATTAGTTACTTTTAGGGCATAGATAAATTCATATATGGTTTCAAGCATTGCGTCAGTGCCTTTTTCGCCCATAACAGGGAAATGGCTTGCAATAGGCCCTTTAGAAAATGGTGCTGATACTAATATTTTAGTATTTGTTTCATCGGCAAGTTCCAATGAAATTTCATCTCCAAAAATAAGTCTTCTATGACAATTTTTAAGTATATTGACTTTTTCTTTTTCTTTTTCAATAGTTTTAATAAATGGGACTTTTTTACTGTCAAATAAAGCTAATGAATGGTCACATATAGCGTGTTCTACTGTGATGTCTATTGCTGTGAGTAATTCAGAAATACCTTTAATTCTATCAAAATCGCCTAGAATTAATGCTTTTGGAACTTCGCCTCTCACATATCTGATAAACTTCATGTGCTCAACAAGTTTTGTTGCTTTTTTTGTAAGGCGTGCTTTTGTTTTAGGATTTATTTCTACATTGATAATCTTACTCACTTCTTCAAGCCATTCTAATGTTCCAGCATAGCCATAAGGAGCCCCAACAACATAAGGCATTTTATGCTTTTTCTCTAAAAGTTTTGCAGCAGCTACACCTTCTTCTCTTAATACAATATTAATATCTGCAGCAGGAAGGTTTTCGAGTTCGCTTGTATTTGTTTCACAGCAAAGTGCAGCATTACGCACAAAGCCAAAAGCTTCTTGCATAAGTTGACCTACTTCCCATAGATCACTTTTTGCATGAAATTGTCCCATAGAAAGACCGATGACATTATAAGTTTTTGCTTGCTTTACAACACTTTTCTTAGGAAATTCTTTGCATAAAAGCTTATAGGTTTCCATAAGTCCAACAGTATAATCGCCTTTCAAACCGCCTTGATCAAAGGCAACAAGTTTTGCATTGACCTTATCTTGCATTTCAAGGCAAACGCCTTTAATGTCAGTGCCTATAACAGCAGAAAGAGAAGAGGCAACAACAAAGATAGTTTTTGCTTTTGAGCACATATCAACTTCAATAATAGCTTCTTCAAGGCGAGAAACATCACCCATAACAACATCATCTTCGCTCATGTGCGTGGTGTACATTCTTCCATTTTGTTCTATACCAAGACTACCGTATAAAATCATACTAAAATATGTTGTGCCTGATGGGCCGTATTCTAAAACTACAGCATCTTCAACACAAAGTAATGACCATAAAATAGACATTCTGTCTGATGGAATTGGTAAATATCTGCAAAGACTCATTATTTGCTCTCCTTAAGTGCTTTATAATCATAATATGCTTTTTCAATGCCTTTTAAAAATTTATCTACAACGTCAAAACCAAGCATTGTTTTTGGGCTTTCAAAACGTACTGGAACAATACCCATCTTAGTAAGAGTAGCTGGATAGCCAACACCAAAACTAAAATCTGGTTTAAGAAGTTCGTATACTCTTGTCATAGCAGCACTATTTGGAATACGGGCGACATAAGGATCGTGCATTTTAAGAATTTCTTTAACTTCATCTTGATCTCTTTCTTCAAAAGCTGAAAGCTGTAAAAGAAGAGGCTTTAATCCAAGTTCGCAAAGTATGCGATTGTGTTCAAAAGTAGTAAAAGGTGCTCCGCCATAAACATAGCTTTGCCCTGAAAAGAGCTTTTTCTTTTCTTCAAGTCTAGCACTAAGATCTTTATAACTATCAATAAGATGCTGTGGCATAGGTTTATTAAAAATTTCAAAAATCTTTTTATAGCAATTATAGACAGTTTCAGGTGAAGCAGAATTTGTAAAGTAGACATAAGGAGTACCGAACTTTTCTTGCATTTTTTGTGCAAGTGGAAGAGCAGTATCGTTTACTACAAGGTTCATTTTTGCTCTTGGTGCTGTTTTTACAATATCAAGGGTGCATTCTCTTGGAAATTGAAGATTTATTTCAATTCTAGCTTCTTCTAAAACACTATATACTTCTGTTTGTGTAAACTCACCATGCCTTTGCCCTAAGACATTCACAGTTTCAGTTGTGTCTAATTTTTCCATAAGATTAACACATGCTGTGAGTGAGCGTTCAACACCTGGTAAGTGATCTTCGCATTTAAAGTGTTCTGTATGAACAGGTAAAACTGGTATATTATGCTTTTGGGTAAGGCTAGTAGCCAAAGCATCAAAATCGTCACCTATAATTTCAATAAGGCATGTTGAAATAAGAAATACACAAGATGGAGTGTATTCTTGCACTAATTCGTCAAAAGCTTCTTCAACTTTTTCAACGCTACCAAAGGTGATATCATTTGTATCAAGGCGAACTGAAACAACTCTGCCATGTAGGCCGCCATAACCAGTAAAGCCCAAAGCCATAGATCTTGAATAGTAAACACATTCGTCTGTGCCTACAACAAGAGCTAAGCTGTCTTTAAGTCCTCGTGAAACTAATAAAGCACCTGTAAGAGGGCAGTGTTTGCCTGGAAATTGTGTATGTGTGATGTTTTTGACATCCTTCATACTTGTGGTTTTACTTAATCTTTCAAGCTTATCTAGTAAGTTTCTTTTGCTGTAATCTAATACTGATTCAAACATGTGGTCTCCATAGAGGTAAATTTAATTTTTTAATTTTGCAAGATATGTAAGGTAAAGATTAATATGCTCAGCTAAATAATCACTTCCCTTTTCACCAACTATAGGCATGTGTTTTGCAACTGAGCCTGTAAAAAAGGGTGCTGAAACAAGAACTTTTTTATTGGTATCATTTACAATTTCAAGACTTACATCGTCACCAAAAATAAGCTGCTCTTGACATTTTTCCAAGATTTCAACTCTTTGTTTTTCATTTTCAATATATTGCACTGCAGGATCTTTTTCAGGCATAAGCAGAAGGCTGTGATCACAAATAAGAGCATCTATATCAAAGTTAAATTCTTTAAGTAAACGCGCAATACCTCTTACTCTGTCATAATCACCAACAACACTTCCTACAGGCGTATAGTCACTAAAGATGCGTCTTCTTTGCCCGCGTTGCTTTAGTTCACTGCTTTTTTCTCTAAGACGTTCAACCAAGAGCGGATTAATTTCCTCATTAATTATTTTGCTGACGCTTTCTAGCCACTCAAGTGTGCCTTGATAGCCATAAGGACAGCCTAGTAAATATGGAGTTCCACATTTTTTTTCTAAAATTTTTGCTGCTGCAATTGCTTCATCGCGAATACAAAGATTGATTTGAGCACAGCCCATAGTGGATAATTCATCTGTTGAAATATTTTCACATAGGCTTGCATGACAAGTATAGCCAAAGGCTTCTTTCATCAATTCTTTAATTTCCCACAAATCACTTTTTGCTCTGTATTGACCAAGAGATAAGCCTATAATATTAAAAGTTTTTTCTTTCTTTTCAACATTCTTTTTTGCAAGTTCTTTGCATACAAGCTTATAGGTTTCAGATAAGCCAACACTATAATCGCCCTTTAATCCACCGTGTTCAAAGCAAACAAGTTTTGCATTCACTTTTTCCTGCATTTCATTGCAAACACCCTTTATATCAGTGCCTATAATGGCTGACAAAGAAGAAGCAACAACAAAAATAACTTTTGCATTTGAATTTTGATCAACTTCAAAAATTGCTTTTTCAAGTCTTGAAACATCACCCATTACAACGTCATCTTCTGTCATGTGTGTTGAATAAAGTGTGCCACTTTGCGATGAGCCAGCTTTGGCACTTGGCATTACGCCAAGTTTGCCGTATAAGATCATACTATAATGTGTTGTTCCAGCTGGGCCGTATTCTAAAACTACAGCATTGTTAATGGCAAGAAGAGACCACAGTACAGACATTCTGTCCGATGGTGTAGGTAAGTATCTGCATAAACTCATTATTTTTCACTCCTATAGCTTTCAACTTCTATTTTTGCTTTCTCTAGCGAATCAAAGAATAGTTCGCAAAATTGGAATCCATACATATCAGATGAATTCATAAAGCGTAAAGGAGCTATTTTTCTTTCTTGCAAAGCATCAGGAAAGCCACCACCAAAAGAAATATCTGGCTTTAGTGTATCGTAAACATGATTCATGCCTGCTTTATTTGCAATTCTCGTGACATAAGGATCGTATTGTTTTGTGATTTCATTTATATTTTTAAAGTCTTTTTCATCTAATTCAGAAAATCTTAATAGTAATGGTTTTAAGCCAAGCTCACATAAAATTCTTAAGGTTTCAAAGGTTTCAAAAGGTGCCCCACTATAAATAAAGCTTAAACCTTTATACTTTTCTTTATTTTCTTCATATAGTTTTTTATACTTTTCAAAATTTTCTTTAATATAATCTGGAACTTCTTTGTCTAACATTGAAAACAATGCACTATACTGATTATAGTTTGTTTCATACGAGCATGATTTTTCTAAATGAATATAAGGTGTGCCAAATTTTTCTTGCATTTTTTTTGCAAGAGCAAGAGCAGTTGAAGACAGAACAATATTCAGCCTTGCTTTTGTAAGTGTTTTAACTTCTTCAATACAACATTCATGTGGAAATTGAATATTAATTTCTATATTTTCTTTTTCTAAGATTTTATAAAGTTCACAATCTGTATCTTTTTCTAAATGTTGTCCAAGTATATTTACAGAATTGTTAACTACTTGCTTTTCCATGATTTCAGCACAGACAGCAAGCCCTCTTTCTACGCCAGGTAGATGGTTTTCACATTTAAAATGTTCTGTATGTACAGGAAGAACAGGAATATTATATTCTTTTTGAAACTTTGTTGCAAAGGCATCAAAGTCATCACCTATAATTTCAATAACACAGGTTGAAATAAGAAAAACACAAGAAGGATTGTATTCTTCCATCATTTCTTTAAAGGCAATTTCAACTTTTTCTGCACTGCCAAAAGTCACGTCATTTGTGTCTAAGCGAACTGAAACACAACGTCCCTTTAACCCGCCAAAACCATCAAAAGCCATAGTCATGCTTTTTGAATAGTACACACATTCATCAGTGCCTACAACAAAGGCAAGGCAATCTTTAATGCCACGCGTAACAAGCACTGCTCCTAATAAGGGGCAATGAGTGCCTGGAAATTGTGTATGTGTGAGATCTGAAACATCTTTCATGCTTTTGACATTTTTTAGTGTTTTAAGATCTTTAAGTAGGCTGTCACCATCAAATTTCATTTCAAATCTAGACATATTACTAATCCTCAACGACTATGTCTTCTGAAAGCTCTAGCACTCTTTGTGCTAAAGTTTTATATACATCATGCATTTCAGAATTTTCTACACATTGAAAAACAGTTCCATTTAAGGCTTCGCCTTTTTGAATGTCTCCATGACGAGGAACATAGGTAACAATTTGTGTGCCTATTTCATCAGCTGCTTTTTGCACTATTTCAACTTCATCAACAATATTTTTTGCATTAAGAATAATTCCTTGAAGCTTTGCATAACCACGTGCACCAAAGTTTCCAATGGCTTGAGCAATGTTTGAAGCAGCGTATAAAGCCATCATTTCACCAGAAGAAACAATAAATACTTCTCTTGCATAACCACCACGAATTGGCATAGCAAAACCACCACACACAACGTCACCAAGAACATCATAGATAATAATATCAGGTTTATATTCTTCAAAAGCATTTAGATCTTCAAGTTTTTCAAATGCTGAAATAATTCCTCTACCAGCACAGCCAATACCTGGTGTAGGACCACCAGATTCAACACATAAAACTCCATTGTAGCCTTCAAAAACAATGTCTTTTAATTCAAGTTCATCTGCTTTTTCTTTAAGCTGATCTAAAACAGTAGGAATACTTTTTCCCATAACTGGTTTTGTTGAATCTGCCTTTGGATCGCAACCAATTTGCATAACTTTATAACCCATCAAACTTAATGCCACAGAAAGATGTGAAGTTGTTGTTGACTTTCCTATGCCGCCCTTACCATAAATAGCTATTTTTCTCATATTCTTTTAACCTATATTAAATTTTTTTCTTCTCTAAAAATTTTAGATAACTCTAAAAAAAGAAACTGCCTTTAAAAATTATAAATGTCAAGCGAAAGTTTTGTTAGTATAATTTAGTTTTGTAAACAATAAAAAAGCTCAAGACATTGCTATCATGAGCTTTTTTGTAAAAGGATTATTTTTATGAAACTATTTTTTACTATTTTCTACTATTTTTTAGAAGCGATAACCAAGAGTAAATGCAGCATTAAAACCTGATTCGTATGCATTTGTAGGATATCTTTGTGTATATTCAGCATCAAAAATATTATTTAAAGCTACTTGTGCAAAGAAATTGCGTTGTTCACCATATTCTAATCCAAATGTAGCATTCATTGTTGCATAGCCAGGATTTTGTATGCCATCGCCATAGTCAATGCCATCTTGAGCTACCATATTAATATCAGCGTTTACATGATATTTATCAGCAAAAGTTTTAGCATAGCGAAGACCTAATTTAGCTGTTAAAGTAGGAATACCGTAATCAGGAGTAGTGCTTCCAGTGTCACGTGTCATCCAGTTACCTGAAATATATGGTGTTAAACCATTGTCAAAATTATATGAAAATAGATATTCAATACCTTTTGAAGTAACAGAAGCTATATTTTGTAGTTGGGTTGTATAAAGATTGCCACCAACATTTACTGGGCTTATCTCTTCAGAAGAAATGTAATCTGTTGCTTCCATAAAGAATATAGCAACATCTGCAACAAATTTTCCATTATCATAACGAGCACCAATTTCATAGTTATCAGAACGCTCTGCTTTTAAGTCTGGGTTTGCTAAATAACCTGAAGATCTGCTGCTTGGTGCTATACTAATATATCTATCTCTAATAGTAGCAGGTTTAAAGCCTTGTGACCAAAGGGCACGTAAAGCAAGATTATCAATGCCTGACCATACTAAGCTTGCATTGAATACAAAGTCAGCATCATTTCCATCATCAGAATTTAATGTACTAGATTCAAATAAACCAGTATCATAGGTAAGAGTACCCATTCTGTCTTCTTGTGATGTGAAGTGAGTATATCGAGTTCCGTAGTTTAATGTAAAGTCATATGGCAAATAGTGATCTACAGAAATAAAGGCTGCATGAGTTTGTTGTGAAGCTTCTCTAAAGGCAGTGCTTTTAATGTATGGAGAAGTAGAGGACATATAAGTGTCAGTTGCTTTATCTAAGCTTTCACTTATATATTCATAACCAGTAATAATAAAGGTATGATCGCCTATTGTCCAATCTGCTTGGGCATTAACTCCCCATGTGACAGTAGGATCGATATAATCTGTGCTATCGTATAATGTTCCTGTATCTCTGCGTACAGAACGTTTAGATTCTGTTGTATAATCGCTATAATATGCATCAAAATGTAATCTGCTTAAATATTCAGTAAGCTTATTTGCTGTTGCAAATATTGTATAATGGTCACGAGTTGTTACTGATTCTGAAAGAGTTTCATTCTTTATAAAAGATTCAATCAGAGATGTTGAAAAACCATCATAGAGTTTGTATGGATCCATACCATTGAAACTGTTTCCATGAGATACTTCGTTATAATGCTCATAACTAGCACCTACAGTGAACTTGTCTGAAAAATCATAGCTAAGAAATGTATTTACAGAAGTATTTTCTTGTCCAGAATTTACTCTGCGATCATTGGCTCCAAAACCACTTCCGAGATGATCGCCAAGATCATCATAAGCAGCTAATAAACGATAATTAAAACCATTATAACTACCAAATAAACTTGCATTTGAGCTTACACCATTATCAAAAGTAGAATAAGTTGACTTGATTTCACCCTGTACTGGTCTTTCGCCACCTTTTTTTGTTATGATATTAATAACACCACCTAAAGCTTCAGCACCATAAAGCACAGAAGCCGCGCCTTTGATAACTTCAATTCTTTCTATTGAAGCAGGATCTATAGAAAATGCAAGTCCATTAACATCATCAAGGCTTGATAGTCTGTGTCCGTCAATTAAAATAAGGTTTTTATCAGTTGCCTCGCCGCGTATTCTCACTAAATTGCTTCGAGGGCTTCCAAGGTGATCAAAGTGAACACCAGGGATGCTATTTAAAATTTGTGCTACAGACGTATAGCCCTGTTCTTGGATTTCTTCAGCAGTCACCACAGAAACAGACATAGGTACGTCAAGTAAATCTTTTTCACTACGTGTTGCAGTTACCATAACATTACCAGTGTTAATGATTTTTGCTGTACCAACTGTATCAGTTTCGTCTGCAAAAACCATTGAAGGTGTTATACTAGTGTATAACATGGAAGAGAGGATGAGTGCTAATCCAAATTTCTTTTCAATGAACATTTTCTACTCCTAATGTCTTTTAAATTAATCAAATTATGTTCGATTAATCTAACAATATTTATAAAACGGGTATATTTGATTTCATTTTTCTTGTCAAGTTAATTGTACAAAAAAAGATTTTTTGTACAAATTTTTTTGCTAGATTTTTAATGTAATATGCAGAAATTATTAGTATAAATTAGTTGTGAATTTTTTTATAGTACTCTTCTTTTATTAAAAAGCTAAAAAAAAGTTTGACTGATATAACTTTTTTATATACTCTTCATTCAATAAATTATTTTGAAGGATACGAGGATGAATATCTACAAGATAAGCACTATTGATTTTATTAAATTTTTAATGCTTACAATTTTACTTTCTTCTGTTTTTACATCTGAGGCATTTGCTAAGCCCATGTCAATACTCACTTCATGGGAAGATGTAGAAATTAAAGATGTTGGCAAAGCAAACCCTTATGCAATGCATGATGCGCCAAAGGGTGGGGTTTATCGTGTTACTACAACTGGAACATATGATAATTTTCACGTTTTTGCTCAAAGGGGGCGTGCAACACATTACTTTATGTACACTTACGAGAGTTTAGGTGAATATGTTGTTGATCAGCCTTTTGCAATGCGTGGACTTTTAGCTGAGAGCTTTGATTTATCAGAAGACAGAACAGTGCTAAAAGTGCATATTAATCCACTTGCAAGATTTTCTGATGGAAGTATGGTTACTGCCCAAGATGTAGTATTCACATTTTATGCTTTACAAGAAGATGCAAATCCTCTTTATCAGATGGGCTATACTGATGTGATAAGTGTTGAAGCAGAATCAAAATCAACTGTAGTATATACATTCAAAAAAAATGCGAGTAGGGAACTTCCTTTAGATGTGTGTTCGCTTCCAGTTTTTTCTGCTAACTGGTGGAAAAACAGAGATTTTGCAGAGCCACAACACGAACCTATTCTTGCTACTGGCCCTTACCAAGTAAAAAATGCAGAATTTGGTGTGCGTTTTAGTTTGAAGAGAAATCCTGATTATTGGGCAAAAGATTTACCAAAAAATAAAGGTAAATTTAATTTTGATGAAATTATTATTGATTATTATCAAGATACTACAGTTGCAAGAGAAGCATTTTTTGCCGGTCAAGCTGATTACTACAGCGAATCAACTCTTAATAATTGGCATAATGCCTATGATGTTGAACCTGTGCTGACAGGGAAGATAGTTAAACACGAATACGAACGCCAAACACCTGTTGGTATTATGGGTTTAGCTCTCAATACAAGAAAAGAATTACTCAAGGATAAGAATGTACGTCATGCCTTAGCCATTCTTTTAGATTTTGAATGGATTAATAAAAGCATGTATTATAATAAGTATTATCGAGTAAATAGTTATTTTACAGGCCATAAGCTTCCATTAGATGATTATCCTACAGAAGAAGAGCTTGAAATTTTAAATCAATATAAAGATAAGATTGATCCTGATGTATTTGGAGAATTACCACGTATGCCTATAACTGATGGCAGTGGTAATAATAGAGAACAAATGCGTGAAGCTATTGGAATACTTAAGAAATCAAATTGGAATTTAGTAGATGGCAAGATGGTTAATGCTCATGGTGAACAATTAGAGTTAAAACTTATTGCAAGCAGTCAAACTGTTTTGAGAAATTATAGTTATTATGCAGAAAATCTTGCTAGAGTTGGCATAAAGCTCAACTTACAATTGCTTGATCAAAATCAATATAGTGCTCAATTAAAAGCTTTTGATTATGATATGTGTTATGCCTTTACACCAATTAACTATAATCCAGGCGATGAATTACGTTATTACTGGAAAAGTGATATTGCTCATGTTCCTGGATCAAAAAACTATGCAGGTATTTCAGATCCTGTTGTTGATGAATTGATTGAAAGAATGATTTCTGCACAATCACTTCAGGAATTGAACCTTTACACAAAG
>CAYJHN010000045.1:0-11523 GCA_964369985.1 uncultured Desulfovibrionaceae bacterium
AAATTCAGCAAAAGCAAAAAAATACCCCGACGCGAAAAAACCCTATATAGTTCCAGGCGTTATTGATGCTCATGGGCATATAGAATCTTCAATGCTCGCACCAGAAAATTTTGCTATGCTGGCGTTAAAAAATGGCACAACTGCCTTAGTTGCTGATCCGCATGAAATTGCAAATGTGCTTGGAATTAAAGGCATTAATTTTATGATGGAAAGCATTTCACATATTCCTATTCATGCCTACTTTATGCTACCTTCTTGCGTGCCTGCATCGCCTTTTGAAAATTCAGGGGCAAAACTTGATGCAGAAGATTTAAAAACATTAATAAAAGATCCAAGAGTGTTAGGGCTTGGCGAAATGATGAATTATCCTGGCGTTTTATATTCAGATAATGAAGTGCTTGATAAGCTTATGCTTGCACATGATAATAATAAAATTATAGATGGTCATTCACCAATGCTTGAGGGCAGAGATTTAGACGCTTATATTGGTGCTGGCATTACAAGTGATCATGAATGTACAAGTTTTGAAGAAATGGACGAACGTATAGCACGCGGTATGTATGTGCTTTTGCGTCAAGGTTCTAGTGCTAAAGATGCGGAATTTTTGCTTAAAAATGTAAATCAATACAATGCGCATCGCTGCTGTTTTTGCTGTGATGATATAAGTGCTAAAGAAATTCTTGAAGATGGCTATATGCAAAGGCATCTACGTTTGGCTGTGAAAGAAGGCATTGATCCTATAACAGCAATTCAAATGCTTACAATAAATACAGCTACTTGCTATGGATTAAAGCATATAGGAGCTCTTGCTCCTGCTTATCACGCTAACTTTGTTTTGGTGGATAATCTAAAAGATTTCAATGTTTTAGAAGTGTATTTTAAAGGCGAAAAAGTAGCTGAAAATAATGAAATTCTTATAGACATGCCTGAAATCCACACAAGAAAATTTTTAGATAAAGCTATGGCTTTAGCTCCTTATAGTGTGGAATCCTTTGCACTTAAGGCTTCTGGAAAGTGTAGAATAATTGGCGTGAAAGAAAATTCTATTCTTACTTCTTCTTTGATCATGCAGGTTGAAAGTGATGACAAGGGATATTTTGATTATGCTAAGAATCCAAGCCTTTGTAAGATAGCTGTTTTAGAAAGGCACAAGGCTACTGGCAATATAGGACTTGGGCTTTTACATGGCTATATTAAAGAAAATGCTAAATTTAACGGGGCGATAGCTTCAACAGTTTCACACGATTCACATAATATTGTTGTCATTGGCGATAGCGATAAGGACATGTATACAGCTGTGAAAGCCCTAGAGGAGCATGGTGGCGGCATTGTTTTAGTGCAAAATGGTAAAATAGTTGAAGAATTAGCCTTACCTATTGCTGGGCTTATGTCATATCAATCGGCTGAAGAAATCAGTAAGATAAAGGCACGATTAGACAATTTTGCACATGCTGACAATGTCGAACCACTTATGCTGCTTTCTTTCTTGGCTCTTTCTGTGATACCTGAGCTTAAAATCACTGATAGAGGGCTTTTTGATGTGATAAACTTTAACTTTACCTCATTGGAAGTAGAATAATATGCGTATACAAAATAAAGAATATACTACTATTTGGATAAATAATGACGATATTGTGCAAATAATAGATCAAACGCGTCTTCCATATCATTTTGAAATAGTTGATATTTTAACAGTAGATGACTGCTGTCATGCTATTTCTTCCATGCAAGTGCGAGGAGCTGGACTTATTGGCATAACTGCTGGTATGGGCGTTTATATAGCTGTGAAAAATGCTTCTAAAAGTATGAATAAAGAAGAATTTCAAGCCTATATGCATGCTGAAAGTAATAAAATTTTAAAAACAAGGCCAACTGCAAAAAATCTTTCTTGGGCTTTAGAAAGAATGAAAAAAATTTGGTTAGATAAAAGCAAAGAAGAAATAATTTCACTTATAAGAAATGAATCCTTGGCAATATTGCAAGAAGATATAGATTTTTGCAAAGCAATTGGTGAATACGGCTCTAAAATAATTGAAGAAATAGCAAAAAGAAAGAAGAATGAAACAGTAAATATCCTTACGCATTGTAATGCTGGTTGGCTCGCCTTTGGAGACTATGGTTCAGCACTTTCACCCATATATACAGCCCATAAAAAGGGCGTAAAATTACATGTTTATGTTGATGAAACAAGACCACGCAATCAAGGTGCGAGTTTAACTGCCTTTGAACTTTCAGAAGAAGGTATTTCACATTCTTTAATAGCAGACAATACTGGTGGGCATTTAATGCAGCACAATCAGATAGATATGTGTATTGTTGGAGCAGATAGAGTTACACGAAGTGGCGATGTGGCAAATAAAATAGGCACTTATTTGAAGGCCTTAGCTGCAAATGATAACAATATTCCATTTTATGTGGCCTTGCCATCATCTACCTTTGATTTTACTCTTAGCAAGGGGGCAGACATAGAAATTGAAGAACGCTCACCCTTTGAAGTGGAAACAATGTATGGCGTGAAATGCGATACAAAGGGTAAAATTCTTTCTGATAAAGCTGAATATTTTAGAATTTGCCCTGAAAAAACAGAAGGCAAAAATTATGCTTTTGATGTGACTCCAGCAAGACTTGTAACAGCTCTCATCACTGAGAGAGGTGTTGTTTTGCCAAATGAAGAAGAAATTATAAAAGCGTATCCTGAAAATAAGCAATAAAATAAGCAATAAAATAATATAGAGAATAGTATGGAAATTGAAGGTATTATAAAATATAGTTGTGAGCACGAAGAAGAGTGTTTAGATACTTTACCGCATCTAAAAAATTCTGAACTTTGCCTACTCTTTGAAAAGCTTGACGCATTGCGTACAAAACTCTTTGATAGGGGCTATATAGGTGAAAATGAAGAGGGTATAGGCTATGGAAATATTTCACTGCGTTTTGCTCTAGGTGAAGATAAAGAGAGTGAAAATCATTTTCTTATTTCTTCAAGCGGAAGCGGGGGCATAAGAGAGCTTGGTTTAGCTGGTTATAGCCTTGTGCATAAATGTGATATTGAAAACAATACTATTTATTCAAGGGGTTTAAATAAGGCTTCCTCTGAAAGTATGAGCCATGCGGCTGTGTATATTGAATCTGCAAGGCTTTATGCTGAAAAAGAAATAGAAAAACGTGTAGAATGTGTTGTGCATATTCATCACGCACCTTTATTTAACGCTCTTTGTCAAGAAGAAGATATTGCTTGCACTGCAAAAGATATAGAATATGGCTCTGTTGAAATGGCAAAGGCAATTATTGAAGTAATAAGTAAAAAACCTGTGGAAAATGTTATACTTATGCGAGGGCATGACGAAGGTATACTTTTTCATGCATCTAGTATTGAAGATTTGGCTCGTGTTTTTGGTTTATAAAAAGGCTTATAAAAAGGAGTTATTATGTTAACTAAAATAGGTATTATTGGTGGTAGCGGCTTAGAAAAAGCTGAAATATTTACAAAAATAAGCGAATACAAAATAGACACAAAGTGGGGTAATACCTCTTCACCACTTACTGAAGGTATGATTGAAGATGTGCCTGTGGTTTTTTTATCACGTCATGGCTATCATCATGAAATTAGCCCGACAAATGTCAATTCACGTGCAAATATTCAAGCATTAAAAGATGTTGGCTGTAGTCATATTCTTGCAAGCACAGCTGTTGGCTCCTTGCGTGAAGAAATTGAACCAGGGCATTTAATTGTTCCTGATCAATTTATTGACTTCACAAGGGCACGCCCTCTTACTTTTTATGATGACTTTAGTGATGGCATCAAGCATACAAGTATGGCTGATCCTTTTGACGCAAAATTACGTGATGCTCTTATTAAATCCTTGGAAAAATTGAACTATGCTCACCATGCAAGAGGCACTGTTGTCACTATCGAAGGCCCGCGTTTTTCAACAAGAGCCGAATCACATATGTTTAGAAGCTGGGGAGCTGATATTATTAATATGAGCACAAGTGTTGAAGCTATTTTGGCTAATGAAGCACAAATTCCTTATGCTGCTATTGCTATGTCTACCGATTACGACTCTTGGCGTGCAAATACCGAGGCTGTTACATGGGAAGAAATTGTGCGTGTGATGCAAGAAAATTCAGCTAAGGTTATGAACTTGTTCACAGAAGTAGTTCCAACTCTCTTAGATATTTAGTAAAAAACAAGAGGCAAGTATGTCTGATTCAAAATTTATTTTAAATATGGATATAGATTCATTTTTAAAAACTATAGCTTTAATGTATGACGAATTACTTGTTTATGATAATAAATACAATATTATATATATAAATAATGCCTGTGCAAGGCACTATTCCTGCACGCCTGAAGAAATGATAGGCAAAACCTTTTGGGATTTTATTGACGACAAGTGGTGGGAGCCTTCTGTTCTTCCTATGGTATATGAGCAGAAAAAGGCTTTTGCTATTAGGCAAAAAACCTATATAGGCAAGGAATTACTCACTATTGCAACGCCTATTTTTGATGATAATAATGAAATTGCCTATGTTGTGATGAATGTGCGTGATGAAGTAAATGAAAAAGATATATTAAATCCACAATATATCTCTAAAAATCATGCACTTAAAGCACAAGAAAGGCTTATCTATAAAAGCAAAGAAATGGTACAAGTTATTGATATGTTAGCAAAAATTTCTCAGGCTTCTATCAATACTGTTTTTACTGGTGAATCTGGGACAGGCAAAACCATTTTAGCTAATTATCTTCATAGCATAAGCGATAGAATGGATAAACCATTTGTGAGTATAAATTGTGCTACTATTCCATCAAATCTTATTGAATCAGAGCTTTTTGGCTATGTAAAAGGGGCTTTTACTGGGGCAGATCCGCAAGGAAAAAAAGGACTTTTTGAAATTGCTGATCAAGGTATACTTTTTTTGGACGAAGTAACAGAACTTTCCTCTTCGGCTCAGGCAAAGCTTTTGCATGTTATGCAAAGTGGTGAATTTATTCCTATTGGCGGTACAAAAACTCAAAAAGTGAATGTGCGAATTTTAGCAGCAACAAATAAAGTATTAAAAGATTTAGTTGCCTTAGGCTCTTTTAGAGAAGATTTGTATTATAGATTAAATGTTGTTGAAGTGCACATTGCACCACTTCGTTTAAGAAAAGATGATATTTTGCCATTAATATATCATTTTCTTAATGAATTTAATGTGAAATACAGCTTGAATCGTTCTTTTACCGACGAAGCATTAAAAGTTTTAACCTCGTATAAATGGCCTGGAAATACGAGAGAATTAAAACATATAGTTGAAAGGCTTGTTGTAACTTCTGATACTATAGTAATTGATGTAAGTATGTTACCACGAAATTTATTCAATATTTCTGAAGAGTATAATAATTATTTTACGCCTTCTTTCGAGGATTATAATCAAGCAATGGAAGAATACGAAAGAAAATTAGTGCAAAAAGCCTATGAAAATCATAATTCATCGCGTAAATTGGCAGATTACTTCTCTGTAAGTCAAACAAAGGCGAATAGGTTGATAGCTAAGCACATAAAAAGGGGATAAGTTTATTTTTTATGTTTCCGACGGCCAAGAGGATTATCCCCACGGAGCTCACCGCCCTTTGGAAACAAGAACAGTGAGCGGTTAAGCAATATGTTCTGCTTGAAGAATTTTTCAATTTTTTTATTTGCGAAAAAGTTTTAAGCTTCGCTTAAATACTGTTTCGCGTTAAAATTAAAGACTCGTCTTTTAAAAAATAAACTCTTCGAACTATATCTTAGCTCCCATATTCACTACGTTCACATAATGTTTTTAAAAAGAATTATATAAAACCTTTAAACAGCATCTGAACGCAGTGAAGATGTTTCTTGAACTTTGCGTGCAGACAAAATTAACTTAAGTGCAAGTCTCCAATTTTAAAGCGGAAAAGTATTTATGAGCACAGCTCATACAACTTTTCCGCAAGAAAAAATAAAATTAGCTTTCTTTAGCCACACATTATCACTTAACCGCTCACTGTTCGGGTTTCCAAAGGGCGGTAGTCCTTTGGCCGTCGGAGACAAATGGCCGTCGGAGACAAAGAAAGAAAAATAAATACTTATACTGCCTGAGCACATCTAGGTGCATTTAATAATTTTTCTACTCTTTGATCTTTTTGATATAGGGTCATGCTTGCTTCGCCATAGCCTTCTATGGCTGTTTTTTCACCATTTGCTACTTGCACAATTTTTTCAAGTATAGCGGCACTTACCTCGTCAAGACCTGCTGTGCCAAGCATGATACCTCTTGCGTCTATATCCATATCTTCATTGTAAAGATCTGGATTTCCGCTTACGCGAATAACTGGAACAAGTGGATTATTGAAACCAGCAGCACCGCTTGTCCAAAGAATGATATGTGTGCCAAGCGAGGCAAAGTTAACACCAGCTCCGCCGCATAGCATGCTGACTTCTGAAAGGTAAAAACCTTTTTTCTTTGGACTATCAATATATCTATCATTGATTTGCAAAATATCTTGTATAGGTTTTGTACCCATTTTATAAAGAGCTCCCAAGGATTTTTCTTCTATAGTTGTGAGACCGCCAACGCTATTACCAACGCTCATTGTTTCAACAGCTGTGCCTTCAACGCTCCAGCGTTTACATTCATTGTCGATAAGAGTCATAATCTTATCAGCCACTTCTTTATTTATGGCACGTTTTGCAATGCTTTCTTCACAGCCTAAAAGTTCAAAAAGCTCGCCGCCAATAGCAGTAGCACCAAGATCGACTAAAGTGTCTACAGTTTTGCCAACAGCAGGATTTGAAGCAATACCGCTACTTGTATCGCTGCCACCGCATTTCACACCAACAACAAGCTCGCTTATGTCTATTTCTTCTCTTGCAATATTTTTTGTATCTGCTTGCATTTGTTTGATAATTGCAATGCCTTTTTCAATAGTTTTCTTTGTTCCGTCATTTTCTTGGCAAACAAGGCTTTCTACTGGTTTTTTGCTCATATCTGCAATAGGTTTAGCTACTTGTTTAACATCAATGCTACCACAGCCCATTGCAAGAATAAGCACGCCAGCAACATTAGGGTGCTTGCCAACTGCAACAAGCTGGTTGAAAGTTTCTTCGTTACCGCCAAGCATGCATGTATAGGTATTTGTAAGCACTACAACGTCATCGCAAGCTCTTTCAATAGAACGGCAAATGCCTTCACAGCATTCGTCAACAGCGATAATAAGGTATTTATTTCTTATGCCAACAGAGCCGTCTGCTCTTTTATATGCTTTAATTTTCATTAGTTAACCGCCTTATATGTAAACTTCTTGTTCAATATCCATTTGTTTTAAAATTTCTTTTTTGAAAGCAAAAGGAATATCAACAGAAAGGCTTTTTACATTATGCACATGAACAAGACTTGCTTTTTGAATATCGCAGGTTGCTTGCCCAATTATAGCAGCGTATTTTACGACTTTTTCCTCTTTTCTAATATCTTGAAGAGCTATTTTATTTCCAAAAGGAATAGCTTCTTTTGCAGTAAAGGAAGTGAGTAAAATATTTTCGCCTGAGTAGATAGCAACTTCGTCATTTGCTTCAATATTAACTAAAGCAGTTGCTACGCTATCTTCTTTTTTAGCTTGAAGGCATCTTTTCATGAATTTTCCTCATAAATATATAGCTATATAGAAATATTTGTGAAATTGTAGTTTTTAGAACAAGAACTTTAATTGTGTTTAAAGTTCTTGTTCTTTTTTATAAAGTGAATTATTTGCTTTCAGATTCTGCAATAATTGTTTCAGCTGATTTTCTACCATAATCTTGATACATCCATCTAAACCAACCAGAGAATATTGTTATCATAATAAATACAATTGGAATTGCAGTGATGATAGCACAAGTTTTGATTGTATTCAAGTTTGCATCAATAAAGATCATTGTGAGTGGAACAAGTGAAAGCATAACACACCAGAATAAACGTAAAGCTGGGTTTGGCTCTTCTGTATTGTGTAGGCCTTTTGTTGTTGTGGTTGCCATTGTGTAAGCTGAACCGTCAAGAGTGGTTGCAAGGAATAAAAGTGTAGATATACAGAAAATAAGCATAAAGATTTCGCCGCCAGGAAGTGTTTTTAACACTTCAACAATAGCAGCATTGTCTTGACCAGCAGCGAGCATAGCAACCATGTCTACATTACCGTTTATTTGCTGGTAAACAGAAACAGAACCAAGCACGCCAAAGAAAAGGAATGTTCCAAGGCTACCACTTGCTAATGTATTGATAACAACAGCACGCACTGTTCTGCCTTTTGAAACCTTAGCAATAAATACACCAGTGAAAGGTGCGTAAGTAATCCAGTAAAGCCAGTAGAAAATAGTCCAAGATTCAGGGAAACCGCCATCACCGATAGGATCTGTATAAAAACTCATTTCAACAAAGTTTGAAATCATAAGGCCAAAAGAATTTGTCACATTTGCCATAATAAAGAGAGTTGGACCAGCAATAGCAACACCAAAAATAAAGAGGAACATAAGGCGTACATTCCAATCTGAAAGACGCGACATACCTTTTTTAAGACCAATATAAGAACTGAAAGAATAAATTACTGATAAAAGAACAATAATAGTAACATTCATGCTAAATGTTGCTTCAATTCCAATAACAGCAGCAAGAATATTTGATACAAGAGGAGTAGAAACACCTAAGGTAATTGAAAGAGCACCAAAGCAGATAAATATGAATAAAACATCAATAATACGGCTGATAATGCCATTTTGTTTAATGCCTGTCACAGCACAAACAATACCACTAAGTGAAAGAGACTCATTTTTACGAACATGGAAATGGTAAGCAATAGGAAGACCAACAATAGCATACAAAGCCCAAGCACTAAAGCCCCAGTGGAACATTGTGTAAGGTACGCTCATTTCATAAGCAAGACGTGAAGCTGGTTCAATACCAAGACCTGGAGTGCCAATATAGTAAGCCCATTCAATAAATGCCCAATACGCTGTTGCAGAACCAAGACCGCATGAAATCATCATGGCAACCCATCTAAAGGTTGAGTATTCTGGGTCGCCTTCGCCTAATTTGATGTTACCAAATTTAGAAACACAAGCGAAAATAAGTGCAAGTAAGCCAAAAAAAGCAAGAAGTAAAACAGGTGAACCAAATAAGTCAGTAAGTAAAGCAAAAATAGAATTTGCTACTTCTTGAGATTTTTCAGGCATAAAATATAAACATGCAACAACAAAGAACACGATAGCCATACTAAGGCCAATTGAAAGGTAATCAAAAGATTTTTTAACATTATTTTCCATAAATAAACTCCATACTATATTTTCATACGGTATTTTTCAACCATATCTTCGTCTAATTCAACATCCAAACCAATGCAATCAGGAACCATCACATAACCATCTTCAAATTGAAGGCGATTTTTCACGAGTGAAGTGAATAATGGCGAGCTAGATTGAGAGTATTCCATTAAATCACATTGTTCTGTTGCTGCTAAAAATTGCACTGTTGCTGAAAGCAAGATGCCTGTGCTAAAACCGTGCGGAACAAGTTTTGTGCCAAATTGCATTGCTAAATCGTTGATTTTACGCATTTCGCTAATGCCACCGCATCTTGTGATGTCTGGCTGAACAATGTCTGCATTTGATTTTTTCAAGAAATCTAAAAATTCAAAACGTGTAGTGAGGGATTCGCCACCAGCTACCTTTGCCGATGAAATTCCGCTAAGTTTTGCATAACCGTCTAAATCATCAGCTAAAATTGGCTCTTCAATCCAATTGAGATTATATTTTTCAAGTCTTTTAAACATGGAAGCAGAATGGCCGTAAGTACGCCACTTTGTAGCTAAATCTATTTCTAATTCGAAAGATTCGCCAAGTTCCTCACGCACAGCTTTTACAATGGCTTCGTCTAAATCAGGATCATCGCCAAGAACGCCGCCGCCAAATTTGAGTGAAGTAAAGCCTTGTGCTTTTAATTCTCTTGCTTGTAAGGCAGATTCTTCTGGAGTATCCGCAGGAATAAAAGTTCCATAAGCTCTTATTTTATCGCGGTATTTACCACCAAGAAGAATATGGATTGGCTGTTTATAATATTGTGAGGCAATGTCCCAAAGGGCAATATCAATAGCACTCATGGCATGAATACCAAGGCCTCTTCTGCCATTGTAATTTGATGCCCAATACATCTTGTCCCAAAGTTTTTGGATTTCCAGTGGATTTTCACCAATAAGAAGTCTTTTTAAACCGCTACAATAAAGATTGCTTTCAGGTGCGTTGACAAAAGCAGCAGCCACTAAAGGCGAAGTGTCGCTTTCGCCTATGCCTGTGATTCCAGCATCAGTGTGCACTTTTACAATAAATGCATCATCTCCCCATGTGCATTCATCGTCAATCGCCGGGATCCGTAGGCAAATGGTTTCAATATTTGTTATCTTCATTCTTCCTCCCATATTGTCATCTTTATCTTATAGTAGCAATATGTATACCAAGACGTGTTTTTTGCTCATAAAAAAGTATGAAAAGAGTAAAATTAGAGATAATATATTGAAAATGTGATGTTTTATTTTTAAATTGAAAAATAAAATAATTCTTAAATTGACTTTTATTTGATAGTATTTTCACAAATGAATTTGTTTGAACTCAATGAATGAGTTTATTTGAACTCATAAGTCATTTTGAACTCACTTGTGAGAGAAAGCAATTTGATAGCAATATTTTTGAAGTAAAAGAGGCTTAAAGTTCTTTCTTTTTTGCTCTTGCTTAGTATGGGCTTAGACTTTTGTCGTTATTTAAAGCAAGGGTTAAATAGTGTAATGCTTTGTCAATATTGTTATTTAAAGAATATTTTTCTGCTGTTTTTCTACATTCTTCTTGCCAGTATTCTTTTTTGTTTTTGTCCATTAATGTTTCAAGTGCATTAAACCATTCTTCCATTTCTTCGTCGCTTGGAATGTAGTTATAGTCTTCACTGCATTTTTGCGGCACATCTAGGCATATACCGCCTAAATCGACAGTGTCAGGTAAGCCACCGCTTGTTGACGCAAGAACGGGAATAGAGTTTAACACGGCTTCAAGAGCTACTCTGCCAAAGGATTCAAACCAGAGTGATGGCACAATTAAAACTTCTGTAAGGGCAAAAACGTGAGAAATATAGGGCGTGTTTGCAACTACGCTTAAATGTGAAAAATCTTGAGGATCTAGTTTGTAATTTTTTACTGCTTCTCGCCAAGTTCCTCTGCTTTCGAGTAGTAAGAATTGCCATTCAGGTCGTCTTTGTTTTGCCATGAGCATAAGCTTTATAAATATAGACATGCCCTTTACAGGCACAGGATTTACAAAAGTGATATACTTCTTCTCAACTTGTTCTTTTATTTGTGTTTTTGGAATAAGCACTGAATTTAGATCAAGGCAAACACCGTTTACCATAATTTGCACTTGCGATTTTTCTAAATAATGTCTTGCAAGCGCGTAAGAATCTGTAAGTATCAGATCAATATCCTGAAAATAGGTGTTTAAATAAGAG
>CAYJHN010000046.1:0-11495 GCA_964369985.1 uncultured Desulfovibrionaceae bacterium
AGCGAAACAGTATTTAAGCGAAGCTTAAAACTTTTTCGCAAACAAAAAAATAAACAAACTGCTTTAGCCATACTCTTGGCTTAGCCTCTCATGCTAAGGTTTCCAAAGGGGATTATCCCCTTTGGTCGCCGAAGGCAAAAAAAAAATGAAATACACTATTCTCTCTTTATTTCCTGATTTTTTTACAAGTCCTTTATCACACAGCCTTATGCACAAGGCTAAGGAAAAAGGCCTTGTCTCTTTTGACATCATAGATCCGCGTGATAACACGACTGACAAACATAATAATGTTGACGACACGCCTTATGGTGGTGGTGCTGGCATGCTTATGAGCTTGCAACCACTTGTGGATTCTCTTAAATCTATTGAAAGCATAAAGGCAAAGAAAAAAGTTAAAATCCTTGCACTTTCGCCAGACGGCATTCCTTTCACACAAAAAAAGGCTGAAGAACTAGCAAAAGAAGAAGAGCTTGTGCTTTTATGCGGCCGTTATGAAGGCTTTGACGCAAGACTTTTTGATATTTTTGACATAGAAAAAATTTCTATGGGTGACTATGTTCTTAATGGTGGTGAAGCAGCAGCCCTTTGCTTAATTGAAGCAACAGCAAGGCTTTTACCTGATTTTATGAGCAAAGAACAATCTTTTGAAGAAGAATCTTTCAACAATAGCGGTTTATTAGAACATTCACACTACACAAAACCACCGCTATTTGAAGATAAAGAAGTGCCTTCAGTGCTTTTGTCAGGCAATCATGCAGAAATCGAAAAATGGCGAAAAAAAGACGCTCTTATAAAGACATTGCACACTCGCCCTGACATCATAGAAAATAAAGCATTAACAAAAAACGAACTTGAAATTTTAAAAGACATTCCTTTAAAAAGGCGTGGAAGTAATCTTTCGCTTGCCCTCTTGCATCACCCTGTTTTATTAAAAGACAATGAAGTAGGTTCGTCTTCTGTGACAAATCTTGACATTCACGACATAGCACGATCTTCTTGCACTTATGGTTTAGATACATTTTACGCAGTAACACCGCTAGAGGATCAAGCAAGATTAGTCAACACGCTCACAGGCTATTGGACAACAGGGCAAGGAGCAAGAGCCAATAAAGACAGGCAAAACGCCCTATCAATGGTGCATCACGCCTATTCATGGCAAGATGCGGCTAAAGATATTGAAGAAAAAACAGGAGTAAAACCCTTTTTATTAGGAACTTCTGCTCAAATACCTCACAAAAAGGGAAAAGCTCTTGTAGAGCCGCTTTCATGGAGTGAAGCAAAAAAAATATTAAATTCTACACCAATTCTCTTGCTTTTTGGTACAAGTCATGGCATACCTAATGTCTTGCTGCAAGAATTTGACGCAATGCTTCCGCCTATTCGTGGCTTTGCTCCATACAATCACCTTTCTGTGAGAGCCGCTGTTGCTCTATGTTTGGATAGGCTACTTGGCGAAACTGGATAGTCAAATATCAGCAATTATTGGCTTTAATTAGACCTTGTACCCCTGCTTTTCCAAAATGGATTTAGTTTATTTGCGTGTAAGCGAGGTTTTGTGCACGAAGTTGCCAAAACAAATAAATTAGGGTGGGGCACTGCACGAACCCAAAGTGTTTTAAAAAAACACAATGAACAATGGGAGTCCAAGATGGATATTCTTAAAAGTATTGAACAAGAACACATGAGGCTTGACCTTATCCCTTTCAAAGCAGGCGATAACGTTAAAGTGCACTACCGTATCATCGAAGGTGAAAAAGAACGTATTCAGGTTTTCCAAGGCAATGTAATTCGTATTGCTCGTGGAACAACTGGTGCAACATTCACAGTTCGTAAAATTTCTGACGGTGTTGGTGTTGAACGTATTATTCCTTTACATTCACCATTTATCGATAGAATCGAAATGGTAACAGAAGGTGATGTACGTCGTTCACGTCTTTACTATCTACGTAAACTTAAAGGTAAGGCTGCTCGTATTAAGCCTAAATCACGCTTTAAGTAGTAGATTTTATAGTTTTTCGAGAAAGGGACTGTGTTTGCAAAAATACAGTCCCTTTCTTGTTTTCTATTTTTCTTTTTTAACTAAGTGCCTAGCTCTTTATTTCTTTATTCCTTTATGTTATATATTCACTACACTTTAGATAATTGGAAATGTTATGTCTGAAAATATTTTACTCTTACCCGTTGGTTTAGACGAAGCCGGTCGCGGAGCACTTGCAGGACCTGTGGTTTCTGCTGCAGTTGTATTTAAAGAAGATTTCGACCTTATAGGTTTAGACGATTCAAAAAAACTAAGTGCAAAACAAAGAAAAGAACTTTCAGATGAAATCAAGGAATTTGCCCTTGGCTACGGCATTGGCATTGCTTGGCATACACTTATTGATAAAGAAAATATCTTGCAAGCCTCCCTTATTTCTATGGCAAGAGCAACTTCTGCCCTCGCCTACAGAATTAAAAAAGTGCCTACTTCACTTTTAATTGATGGAAATAAAACAATTCCAGAACCTTATTTTAATATATATGCAAATTGCTTTCAAAACCTACCAAAACAAAAAGCCATTGTAGATGGTGATGCATTAGTTCCTGTTATTTCAGCAGCTTCTGTTATTGCAAAAGTATTTAGAGACGAATTAATGGAAAAATACGACAAGCGTTTTCCTGATTATAATTTTGCAAAACATATGGGTTATGGCTCTAAAGAACACAGAGAAGCAATAAAGAAATTCGGCCCTTGCCCTATTCATAGAAAAACCTTTAAAGGCGTTCGCCCAGAACAAGAACAGCTTTCCTTGTTTGATATGTAACATAAGAAAATAACAAAGATTTAAAAAAACTTTAATGCTCAAAAATAAAAAGTTTAATATAAATTATTCTACTTTTTAAGGAGGGGGAGTTTGAGGGGGAAACTCATTTTTCTTAGAAAATGCGGTTTCCCCTCAAAAAACCTCAGAAAAAGGTATCATTATGGCTGAACATTTAGAAAAAGGCAGAAAAGGCGAAGAACTTGCTTACAATTTTCTTTTAAAAAATGGCTATAAAATCCTTGAAAGAAATTGGCGATACAAGCATTTAGAAATTGATATTATAGCAAAAAAGCAAGATCTTTTACATTTTATTGAAGTAAAAACCCGAAAAGACAAAGGTTTACTTTCAGCTAGAGAAAGCATGTCTTACAAAAAACAAGAAAACATTTTACGTGCTATTGAAATATACCTTTCTATGCATGATGTTAACTGCCCAGCACAATTAGACTTAATCGCAATCACAATAGACGAAAATGAGGAAATGAGCCTTGAACACATCAAAGACTGTACAGCCTAATTCTTTACATTACGATAAAGGCACACTTTATTTAGTGGCTACTCCCTTAGGAAATGTCGATGATTTCTCACAAAGAGCTAGAGATGTTTTAACAAATGCAGATTTTATTCTTGCAGAAGACACAAAGCGAGCTGGAATATTACTTTCAAAATGCAATATAAAAACAAATGAAATTTTTTCATTAAACGAGCATAACGAAAAAGAAAAAACATCTCTTATCATGCATAAGCTTGAAGAAGGCAAAGATATTGCACTTATTTCAGATGCTGGCATGCCTATTATTTGCGATCCAGGTTATTTGCTTGTAAATGAATGTCATAAAAAAAATTATAAAGTAACTGTTATTCCAGGTGCTTGTGCTCCAGTTGTCGCACTTGCTGCCTCTGGTATCGCACCCCTACCTTTCACTTTTTTAGGTTTTTTGCCAAGACAAGATTCTGACAGAGAAAAAACTCTCTGCCCCTTTGCACAAGTAGAAAGCACATTAATATTTTTTGAAAGAAAAGACAGAGTGTATGCAAGTCTAAAATCTGCCCTAGCTATACTAGGCAACAGAGATGTGTGCATAGCAAGAGAACTTACAAAGATTCACGAAGAATTTATACGCTTTGAGCTCAAAGAAATAGATGAATATAAAGATTTCTGCGATGAATTACTTGGCGAAATAACAATTGTTATCTCACCACCCAAAGAGCAGGCTGTTACTTCAAGTGAAGAAGTTGATAGAATCATTGAAGAAGAAAGAGAACATGCAAGTTCGCCAAGAAATTTAGCAAAAAGAGTGCAAGCAAGAGTTGTGGGTTGGAAGACTTCGGATATTTATAATAGGCTTTAATGGGGATTTGTTTGTTTTAATGAGTGTCTTCGATTTTAATGCGTTCTTCGATAATTTAATATTCGTTCTTTCCCTCGCCTCCAGCGGGGGCAAGGTAGGCGACAATAGGGCTTGCAGCCCTAAGCCTCGCCTCCTTGCAACCTCCTCGGCCTTACCTGCTATACATTGTCGCTAAAGTCGGCTTGACATGTAAAGCGATGCCTTGAAAGATTTTTTCAAAATCTTTCGGCAAGTCGCTCTTAGCTAAAGAATAAGATTCTAGCTACGCCGACAAAAGGCAACGACAATGTATTTAAATAAGGAAGTAGACTGTCCCAGTCTTTTTAACCTTTAAGATTAATTCACATTTAACTGTTAATCTTCGCATAAAAATTTTTTCAGGTACATCATAATTAAAGTATCGAAGTAAGAGCATGGAGTGAGGGGAATTGGCACTTGCCTTTTGTCGGCGTAGCTAGGAAAAATAATACGAAG
The DNA here is from genome assembly GCA_964369985.1 of uncultured Desulfovibrionaceae bacterium. Lineage (GTDB taxonomy): Bacteria > Desulfobacterota > Desulfovibrionia > Desulfovibrionales > Desulfovibrionaceae > CAYJAZ01. Next base: position 4,628 of record CAYJHN010000046.1, read on the forward strand.
AGGGAGCATGCTGATTTTATTTTCTGAAGCAGAGCAAAGAAAATGAAATAGTTGCATGCACAGGATTTCAAGCCGACTTAGTGCCAATTCCAGCAGGTATGCGGGTGTTTCCAAAGAGGGCACGCTAGGCAGCATGCCTATAGCGTCCTCTTTGGTCCCGTGCGGAAGGCACAAGCACGAAGACAAAAATAAAATTAACAAAGAACAAATTAAAAACAAAGGTAATAATTTAGAACACGACTTAGGTAAATATTGACGTAAGATAAAAAAAAAATTATTCTTAGCATAACAAAATTATAAAAGAAAAAACACTATTCTTTTTTAAGAAGGGGGAGAGTTTGAGAGGGGGAAACTCGTTTTTTTGAAAAAAACGTGTTTCCCTCTCTCAAAAAATAATATAATGAAATCAATTGGAATCCTTGCAGGTGGCGGTAACCTGCCAAAAGTAATCATAGAAGAAGCGAAAAAAATGGGTTATTCTGTGTGTGTAGCTGGTTTTAAAGGCCATACTGACGACGATATTTTAGAAATGGCTGACATTTCTGAATGTTTCCCTATTGGCCAATTCATGAAAATCATTAAGTTTTTTCATAAAAACAACATACATGAAGTTTGCCTTGCTGGCACTATAAACAAACCTAAGGTAATGGATTTTCGTCCAGACTGGCTAGCAGCAAAGATTATTTTCTCGCTTAAATCTAAGGGTGACGATGCCTTACTTAGGGCAATTATCGAACAATTAGAAAAAGAAAAGCTTTCTATAGTTTCTGCGGCAAAGATTGTGCCTAGCTTGCTTTCGCCTGAAGGTGTGCTTACAAAAACACAGCCAAATGACTATATCAAAGAAAATCTCAACTATGCCCTACCAATAACGCAAAGCTTAGGGGCTTTTGACATTGGACAAAGCATTGTAATAAAAGATAATATTGTTGTTGCTGTTGAATGTTTGGAAGGCACGGATAAAACAATTATTCGTGGTGGCGAATTAGGCTCGCATGGTGACAAACCATGTATACTTGTAAAAGTTTTCAAAGAGGGGCAAGACGCAAGGGCTGATTTACCTACCATTGGCTTAAAAACTATTGAATTATTGATAGAAAAAAAGTTTGCTGCTCTCATTATTGAAGCCAATAAAAGTATTTTCTTTAATAGAGAAGAAGCTATAGCACTTGCTAACAAGCATAATTTTGTGATTTGGTCTATCAATAAAGAAAATATGTTAAATCATTCTAATCTATAGGATACTTATCTGAAAACGTAGTAAAAAAGTGAGCATAGCGAACAAAGACTTTAGCGAACGCAGCAAGAAGCATTTTTCTTGCAAGTGAGGTTTTGTCCACAGCGTGGCAAAACAAATCAGAAATTGAGAAGAAGCTATAGCACTTGCAAACAAACATAATTTTGTGATTTGGTCTATCAATAAAGAAGAAATGATGCCAAATTAAAAGAATAACAAGATAAAAATTCAGGAAAATATCATGTATAATGAAGTATATAGCATTAAGGGCATGACTTGTGCAGCCTGCTCAAGGCGTATTGAAGTGCGTTTAGCAAAGGTAGAGGGCGTTGAAAGTGCTACCGTGAATCTTGCTACAGATAAACTACATATTTCTTATGATAAAAGCAAAGTTCAGCAAGAAAGAATTGAAGAATTAATACAAAAGCTTGGCTTTACTGCAACAAAATGGCAAGCAGAAGATCAAGTAGCTGAGGCTAATAAATTTTCCAACAATGACAGTGACAACAGTGGCAATAGTGCGGAAAAAGTACAAAAAATCAAACTTTTTCTTTCGCTTTTGCTCACAATTCCTTTATTCTATATTTCAATGGGACAAATGGAAGCTGTGCAAAATATCATTGCTTTGCCTATACCTAGCTTTCTCAACCCAAATACAAATGCAATGAACTTTGCTATGATGCAATTTAAGCTTGCTTTTCCTGTAATGCTTATTGGTTACAAATTTTATACTGGCGGTTTTAAAGCTATATACCATCGTTCGCCAAATATGGATTCACTTATTGCTGTGGGCACTTTAGCTGCATTTATCTATAGCTTATATGCCCTTTACAAGCTTTATACTGGAGACATGCATTATTTGCATCAGCTTTATTTTGAATCAGTTGCCATGATTATCACCTTAATATTATTAGGTAAATACTTTGAAGCCTTAGCTAGAAAAAGAACAGGCGATGCCATACGCACTTTAATGGATTTAACTCCAAAAATGGCGTTAAAAATCGAAAACGACAAAGAAGTTCTTATTCCCCTAAGCGAAGTAAAAAAAGACGATATCCTACTTATAAAGGCTGGCGATACTATTCCTTGCGATGGCATTGTAGTAAAGGGCGATACCTATATTGATGAAAGCATGCTCACAGGCGAGAGTAAGGCTGTTCGCAAAACGATAGATGACATTGTTATAGGTGGCACACTCAATAAAAACGGCACTATCACCATGCAAGCCCAAAAACTAGGCAAAGATTCAACACTTGACAGACTTATAGCCTTTATTGAAGAAGCACAAGCTAACAGACCGCAAATAGCTAAACTTGCTGATATTGTTTCAGGCATATTTGTGCAAAGTGTTTTTGCTATTGCTGTTATTGTGACTTTATTATGGTATTTTAGCGGTGCTGAAGCAAACTTTCTCTTGCAGATTTTCACAGCTATCTTGCTTATAGCTTGTCCTTGTGCCTTAGGGCTTGCAACGCCAACGGCTCTTATGGTGGGTATTGGTCGAGGTGCTGAAATGGGCATATTAATCAAAGGTGCAAGTGCTCTTGAAATTGCCGCAAAGGCAGATGTCTTGGTTTTTGACAAAACTGGCACACTTACAGAAGGGCGATTCAAAGTTCAAGAATTTTATTTAAGTGAAATAAAGCAAAGCACTAAGCAAAGAAGTGAACTTTTAGAAATAACAGCCGCTTTAGAAAAATATTCAGAACACCCGCTTGCAGAAGCAGTGCTCCTTTCTTATGCTGAAGAAAGCGAGGGAAAGATAAATCCACTTGAAAATAAAGTAACTGATTTTAAAGTACATTCTGGTTTAGGCATTGAAGGCAAGATAGACGACATTGTTTATTATGTGGGAAATCAAAGACTTATCGAAGATATAACAAAAAAAGAAATAGAAAAAAATCTTTTAGACAAAGCAAATACACAAGCTTCTTATGGGCAAAGCTTACTCTATCTTGCAAATAAAGATGAAGTATTAGCTTTATTTAGCCTTGCTGACACAGTGAAAGAAGGCTCAAAAGAGTCCATAGAAAAATTACAGCAAATGCATATTCAATGTATTATGCTTACTGGCGACAATGAAAAAGTAGCTCAAAATATAGCAGAGAAGCTTGGTATAGAAAAAATTTATGCAAATATGCTGCCGCAAGACAAATTAGAAGTAATAAAAAAACTGCAAAGCGAAGGCAAAAAAGTTGTGATGGTAGGTGATGGCATTAACGACGCACCAGCCCTTGCTCTTGCAAATGTGGGCATAGCTATGCATAACGGCACAGAAGTGGCAATACACTCAGCTGATATGGTGCTTATGCGACACAATCTAAATCTTGTCACAAAGGCTCTTTCGCTTTCAAAGGCAACTATTACAAATATAAAACAAAATCTTTTCTGGGCTTTTTGCTATAATATAATGTGTATTCCAGCTGCCGCTGGTGTGCTCTATATCTTTGGTGGGCCATTGCTTAACCCTGCTTTTGCTGCCTTTGCTATGACTTTTTCTTCTCTTTCTGTTGTGCTTAATGCCTTGAGATTAAAAAGAGTGAAGATTTAGGAATAATTGTTTTTATGTTTTTGTGGATAAACAACTCTTTTTTCAAGAAAAAAGCTTAACTTTCTTAAATAATTTAAAAAAATTCTTAAAAAGCCTTTAAAAAACTTGCTTTTTTAAAGGCTTTGCACTATACTCACAAATTCCTTATTAACTCAAGCGTTTGAAAAGGCAAATGCATTGTATGATAACTATGTAAAATTGCTGGATATTTTTAGAAAGAACTTTCTTTTTTTGAAAGGTCTTTCTTCTTGCTTTTAAGTTAAAGCGTTTTTTTGTTTTTCTATTACTGTTCGGAAGCCTACCTTTTTATAGGCGTAGTGGCTGTGGTAAAAACAAAAATTCAAATATTTAGTGCCTATGAATTTTTTAAATGTGAAGTAGAACTTCGCAGAGGTATAGCATGACTGAATTTAAAAAGCAATTTGGTAAAATTCAAGTTTCATTACCCATTCCACACCTTTTAAATCTTCAAGTAGATTCTTACAAAGAATTTTTACAAGAAGGAAGAAGCGAAAAAGCTCTTGACGAAGGTCTTGAAGGTGTATTTCGTTCTGTTTTCCCTATTGAAGACTTTAACAAAACTGCAAGATTGGAATATGTTAGCTATGAAATTGGCGAGCCAAAATACGATCAAGCTGAATGTCTTTCAAAGGGTCTCACTTACGAAACCCCACTTCGTTTAAAAGTACATCTTGTTATTTATAACGAAAGAGAAAACGAAGACGAAGCTCCAACCGTAAAAGAAATGAAAGGCCAAGACATTTATTTTGGCACACTTCCTTTAATGACTGAAAAAGGAACTTTCATTGTAAACGGTACTGAACGTGTTATTGTTAACCAATTACAGCGTTCACCTGGTATCATTTTTGAACACGATAGCGGTAAAACACACACTTCTCGTAAAGTGCTTTACTCTTCACGCATAATTCCAATGCGTGGTTCTTGGCTTGATTTTGACTTCGACCATAAAGACATTCTTTATGTTCGCATAGACAGACGTCGTAAAATGCCTGCTACTATTTTATTAAAAGCAATGGGCATGAATAGCTCAGACATTTTAAACTTCTTCTACAAAACAGAAAGCTACAAAATTGCTACTGACGGTTCAATTTTATGGCAACTTCCAGAAGATGCTGAAACATTTGCACAAATGTATAAAAAAGATCCTGCTTATAAGGAAATTCTTGATGCAGAAGGCAATGTTATTGTAAAAGCTGGTAAAACAATCAATAAACGTATGTGGCGTTTAATCGGCGAAGCAAATATCAAAGAAATCGAAGTACCTAGCGATTATCTCTACGGTCTTTTCTTATCTGAAGATATCTACAATCCTGAAACTGGCGAAGTTCTCGCTCTTGCTGCCGATGAAGTGACACCTGAATTAGTAAATACAGTTCGTGAACTTGGAATTAATTCATTAACCGTATTGCACACACGTGGTTCTGATACTTCCTCATCAATTCGTGATACCCTTGTAATGGATAAAACTGCTACAATGGAAAAAGCGCAAGAAGAAATTTACAGACGTTTACGTCCTTCTTCTCCTCCAACTCCTGAAGTAACAGCAACTTTCTTTGAAAATCTTTTCCGTAGTAATGAATACTACGATCTTTCACCAGTTGGCCGTTATAAGCTCAACCAAAGATTAGGTTTAAACCACAAAGAAAATCAAGCACGTACATTAACTGACCACGATATCCTTTGTGCATTAAAAATTCTTCTTAACTTAAAAGATACTCACGGCCCTGCTGATGATATCGATCACTTAGGTAACAGACGTGTACGTTTAGTTGGCGAACTTATCGAAAACCAATACCGCATTGGTTTAGTTCGTATGGAAAGAGCTATCAAAGAAAGAATGAGCATCCAAGAAGTTGGCCAGCTTATGCCTCACGACTTAATCAATCCAAAACCTGTAGCAGCAGTATTAAAAGAATTCTTTGGTACTTCACAGCTTTCACAGTTTATGGATCAAACAAACTCATTATCAGAAGTAACACATAAACGTCGTCTTTCAGCACTTGGACCTGGTGGTCTTACTCGTGAAAGAGCGGGCTTTGAAGTTCGTGACGTTCACTTCTCTCACTACGGCAGAATTTGTCCTATTGAAACACCTGAAGGTCCAAACATTGGTCTTATTGTTTCTCTCACAACTTTTGCAAAAGTGAATGAATTTGGCTTTATTGAAACTCCTTACCGTGTTGTAAAAGACGGTAAAGTAACTGACGAAGTTGTTCACATCGACGCAACAACAGAACACGGTGCAATCATTGCTCCTGCTGTTGCAAGAACAAATCCTGACGGCAGTTTTATCGACAAAACTGTATTCTCTCGTAATCTTGACGATGTTTTAATCGCTCAACCAGAAGAAATTCAATACCAAGACGTTTCACCTAGCCAAATGGTTTCTATTTCAGCTGCTCTTATTCCTTTCTTAGAGCACGATGATGCGAACCGTGCGCTTATGGGTTCAAACATGCAACGTCAAGCTGTGCCATTATTACAATCTGAGCGTCCACTTGTTGGAACAGGCATGGAATTAGACGTAGCTCGTGACTCTGGTGCTTGCTTACTTTCTGAAGGTACTGGTGTTGTAGAATATGTTGATGCTGAACGCATTATCGTAGCTTACACAGATGTGCATTTAGAAAAATTTGGCGGCGTTCGTGCTTACGATCTTCTCAAATACCACAAATCAAACCAAAACTCTTGCTTTGGTCAAGTTCCTTCATGCGTGAAAGGACAAAAAGTAGTAAAGGGAACTTTACTTGCTGATGGTCCAGACATCAAAGAAGGCGAATTAGCACTTGGTAAAAACCTCACTGTTGCATTCATGCCTTGGTGTGGTTACAACTTCGAAGATAGTATTCTTATTTCTGAAAGAATGGTAAAAGAAGATATCTATACTTCTATACACATTGAAGAATTTGAAGTTGTTGCTCGTGATACAAAGTTAGGACCTGAAGAAATCACCCGCGATATTCCAAACGTGGGCGAAGATATGCTTAGAAACCTCGACAATGCTGGTATTATCCGCATTGGTGCTGCTGTAAAACCTGACGATATCTTAGTTGGTAAGA
>CAYJHN010000047.1:0-2228 GCA_964369985.1 uncultured Desulfovibrionaceae bacterium
CACACGAATAGTCTTCTTGCCAATAGGCAGATGATTATCTAAGTGATAGGCTTAGGGAGGTACCAATGGTGCCTCCCTTTTTTGTGCCCAAATTTCGTGCTCAAAATTAAATTTCAACTGCCTTAGATTAAATTTTTTGCTCGGTCATGTAGGTCTATCTACTCTCCACTCATAAAAAATTTCCTCTGCCTTGTTATTGTATTTACCTTTAAAGACATGCATTCTCACGCTTCGTGTGAGGATAATCCCCTTTTGAGAAAAAACTCGCTCAAAATGACGTTCAGTGGAGATTTAATTCACTTTTATTACTATGAATTAGGCTTGCTCTGAGAGTCATTCTGAGGACGACTGCAAGGAGGACCTAAGAATCCATGCCTTTAAGATTACCTATAGTCTAGTCCTTTATTTTTATTTGTTAGCTTTCTGGATAATGCCTAGCAAGCAAGTTAAAGCAATAGTAATCCTATAACATTTCTTGCAAACAAAAAAAGCCCATCGCGTGTAATACACATAATGGGCTTTTACTCTATTAATTGTAAAGTGAAATTAAAAATAAAGTTCGTTTAATTTCTTTAAATGTTCGCTTGTGAGATTTCTTTGTCTGAGGATAACAGCATCTCGTATCGCTATATAAGGGTCAACAGAAGCTTGTTTTAGTTGTTCGTAAGGCAAGTAAATTTGATCAAGTGTATTAAAAGTAATACCACCTTGAGTAAGAGTTACTTCAATAGGTGTAACATAGGTGAGCGGATCCATAAGTACATCACCAGCAAAACCAACAATACCTCTCACGCTTTGAGGGCCAAAAAGAGGTAAAAAGAGTGGTGAACCTTCGCCTATTCCCCAGCGTGCAAGTGTAACATCAAAGCTATATGCTTCTTTATTGTAGTAATGGTATGCTTTTTTAGTGCTAGCCACATCAGCAAAACCAAGCGAGGTGACAGAGTTTATGATGAATGAACCAAGTTCAACGCCAGCACCGCCTAAGTCAAATTGTAATAAAGCATTTACAAAGCGAACAGGAAAAGCAATATGTTTTGAAAAATTACTCAAACCCGAACGTATTTTCTTTGGAACTATATAAGAATAGCCTTGATGTGCAGGTTTTATGACATCAAGTAAAAGAAAATCATTAAAGCCATGCATAATTCTGTTGTAGCCCTCAAAAGGGTCGTTTACTGCGGGTGCAATGTCTTCTGCGTAATCGTTTTCAAAGTCAAAGCTTGTTTCTTGAATTTCTACTTCTTGTGTGCTTTTAGATGCACAGCCTTGTAATAATACAAGCATAGCAAGTAATAATAAAATGTGAGATATAAATGCTTTAGAATATCTATTTTCTTTTATGTAAGCTTTACTCATGCTATCCTACCTTTGGAATATAAAATAGTCTTTAAAGTTTATTTTTTCTTGATTTCTCGCGCTTTTTCTTCAACCTTGCTTATGAGTTCATCAGGTGCAGAAGAGTTGAGAAAAGAGGCAAATTGTTCTCTGTAGTTTTTAATAAGGCTGATATTTTCTATTAGCACATCATACACTACCCAGACATTATTTTTTTTAAGCATACGAAAAGCAAATGGAATTTTTTTATTATTTGCAAGTACTGAAGTTCTTACTTCAACTCTTGTTCCATTATTGCCCTCTATAACTGAATCGTAGGAAACGCTCTCACCATTATAGCTATCAAGAGCATCAATATAAGTATTTCTTAATAAGAGGGTAAATGCATCTATAAAACGCTTCTTTTGTTCAGCTGTAAAAGTGTTCCATTTCTTGCCAACTGTTCTTATTGAAAATTCTTCAAAATCAAAAAGTTGCATAACAATAGCTTCTGCTTCTTTTGATTTTGCTTCGTGTTGCGCTGGGTCAGAAAAAGTAGGGTCTGAGATAATAGATACAACTTTATTAATGCCATTTTTAATTGTGTTTAAAGCATCTTCATTTGCCATTGCAGGCGAAAGTGAGATGAAGATAGCTGCAAGTGTAAGTAAAAATATTTTTTTCATAACAATATCCAAGTCAAAATTTTTTAACAACTTACTTTAATTGCGTATAGCTGTCAACTTGTGGGGATTAGTATTTAAGGGCTTTTATTGTGTATAAAAGTTAGACTTTGTTTCGTTCAGATTAAATAAAAAAAGGCATTGGGAGGGAAACCATGCCTAGTTTTATTTTTTGTGAAAGTGGGAAGAAAATTCCCACATTCACTTTATTTGTTTGCTAATTTAGCG
>CAYJHN010000047.1:2238-11317 GCA_964369985.1 uncultured Desulfovibrionaceae bacterium
AACTCTAGCTCAAAGCCTTTGTTTGCTACACTCTCAAAAGATTAGAACTATCTCTTCATATTGATAACTTCACCAAGTAAAGTATCAACAGTAGTTACGATTTTTGAGTTACCTTGGAAACCACGTTGTGTTGTGATCATAAGAACAAATTCAGTAGCTAAGTCAACATTAGATTGTTCGATTGAATATGAAGTAATGTCACCTAAACCTGCAACGCCTGCTGGGCCTGATTTTGGATCACCAGATTCTAAGGTTTGTGAATATACGTTACCGCCTTCACGTCTGAGGTTTTGCGGTGAGGTGAAATCGTATAAAACAATCTGGTAAAGAGGCATTGTGATACCATTGTCATAAACACCTGACAATACGCCATCTGCATCTACATAATAGGTTGATAAGTTACCAAATGGATAACCATTTTGTGAACTTTGGTAAGTTGCTGACGAACCATCGTATGATTGTGTTGCACTGTCTTCAATGATTGGATTTATAAATGTAGATAATTTAGTTGCATTTGCTGGTGTACCCGCTGCAAATATAGAACGATCTACATTTTGTCCGCCACCAAGTGTGGTATTATAAAGGTATTGAATTTGTTGTAAATCTGTTGCACCAGCACCTACTTCAAATTGCATTGCGCTTGAAGTGATACCTGTAGTAGGATCTGTTACTTCTAAATCTATAGCATTTATAGCAGTATTGATTGTTCCAGCACCGGCTTGTGCTTCAGCAGCATTTGTTATTGGGTTACCAGCAGGATCAACGCCTGTACCACCAGCAATGTCTGCTGTTGTGTATGTGCCATTGATGAATTCAGAGAAAGAAATTTCAATTTGAGTTGTGCCGTCTAGTCTATAATAGCCGCCATCGTCCCACATATTTGCTAATCTTTCGAGTTCAGCAGTAACAGCACCAGCTTGTTGTGAAGAATATTCTTCATTTACAAGATAGTATTCAGGGCCACCAACACCAAATGGATCGTTCGCATCGTAGTTTGAGTTATCTCTATAAGGATCTACTGATAAATCTTCAAGACTACCTGTTGGAATTAACCAAGGTGAATCAAGGTTAGACGCTTTTAAGCCTAGATTGATTTCGATAGCATGAGCAGCACCTTCAGTTGAACCTGTTGTTTGTGAATCAAGCAAACCTGAGAAGTTTGGCACTAACATTGGATAACCTTCAGCTGAAATTTCAGCTGCACGCCAATTGTCTAAGTCAGAAATATTTTTTTCAGCAGAAGTACTTTGTGTGATAGTACCTGTTACAGGATCTACAATATAACCACCAGTATTCATCATTGGAATATCTTTATAACTATCAGTAGCTTGATCGTAATAAGAGTGGAAGTCACTTGGATTTGTTTCAGGAGTTGCCGCACCAAACAAAGTATACATAGATTGGTTAGTTACTTGCCCTTGTGAGTTGAAGGTAAGCGTACCAGAACCTAATAGACCAGCCATTTCTGTAGTTGAAACATCTACTAATGTTCCGCCTTCAGGATTTGTTGGATCGTAATCAAAATACTGTCTTTTATCTTCAGCAGGATCCATTGTAACAATGTATTCCCAAATTTCGCCGCCGCCTTCGCCGCCTTCGTAATCTTCTGAATCAACCTTATCGTAGTAGATGGTAAGCACGTGCAATACACCAGCTTCATCATACACTTCAATAGGTGCTGCATAAGAATATGCTGACTGTGGAATAGGAGGAGTTGACGCGTTTATAGGTGGCTGTGTGCCGTCCCAAATATTGAACAAGCCAACAAATGGGTTTGAGTCGTTACTGATTGCATCATCTGCATTTGCAGAAAGGTTTGTAATCATAGAAATATTTGTTGTTGCAAATGGCTTGATTGTAAAGGCATCTAGCTTTACATCTTGCGGAGTTCCTGTTCCAAGCACGCTTGAAGTAGCTGAGGAATCATTTGCAGTTAAACCGCCTGACGAACGAGTTACGCCGCCAGTGTTATCAATTTTCCAGCCTTGAAGAATATAGTTGTTAGGGTCTTCAAGTTCGCCATCTTTGTTAAAGGTAAAGTTACCTGCTCTTGTGTAATAAACAGATTGCGAATTTGGATCACGAACTTGGAAATAACCAGAACCTGTAATGGCAAGGTCAGTTGGATTTGAAGTTGCTTCGTAAGGGCCTTGTGTAAAGGCTGTGATAATAGTTGATGTTTGCACACCATGACCCATTTGATTTAAACCACCATTGCTGTAAGAATCTGTATACATCAAATCAGCAAAATCCATTCTTTGCGATTTGTAGCCTATGGTGTTTACGTTTGCAATATTGTTACCAATAACATTCATTTTGTCGCCGTGTGCGAGCATACCTGATACGCCAGTCCACATACTTGCTGTTAAACTCATGGTTTCCCTCCCGAGAGTTATAATTTAGAGAAAGTTAACTTATTTCGAATTGTTTGCCTTGCTTACATTTACTTTGTTATCTATAGGAAAATCTCCTAAATGAGAAAATGTGTAGGCATTCTTTCTCTGCTCATTTTCTTTATGGTAATTTTTACCATTGCAAGGTATAAAGCAAATAGCGTGCCAAAATGATCTTTAATTTTAAAAGTGTGTTATATCAAGACTTACCTACTTTGTCTTTTTTAAAAAAAGGGCAAAATTTTCATTAATTCTTGAAAAAGGGAATTAATTGCAGAGCAAGTTTTTCTTTATTTTTTGTTTAATATATGTACAGCTTTTAAACTTGTTTTTAATAAAATATTAGTTGAATGAACAAACAGGAAAAAATAAAGAATTGATTTTGTAATTTATTGAAATAATAGGATTTAATTTTTTGCTTTGTGCTTTTTTTCATTAAGTATCAAAATTATAAAATAAAGATTAAAATTTTGATATTGATATAATATACTGATATAACATGCTTTAAAAAATAAATTTTAATTTTAACTAATGATTATCAAAATTTTGATTTACATTTTATATTTTCTATGCAAATTTTAAACAAAGAGTTTTACTTTATAAAAGTTTGGAGTTTGTATGCCATTAACCTTTTTATGGATAAGTGTTTTTGTTGTTTTGCTTGGAGTGCCAGTTGTATTTTCTTTGCTCACAGGCCCATTTATTGCTTTTTATTTAGAAGCAAAGATGGCATTTTTGAATATTTCAATGCAAAGGGTATTTGCTGGGATTGATCAATTTCCGCTTTTAGCTATACCTTTCTTTATTCTTGCAGGCGACATTATGAACTATGGTAGCATTACTGTGAGATTAGTTGATTTTGCAAATATGCTTGTAGGTAGATTTAAAGGTGGCCTTGCCCATGTAAATATTCTTTCTTCTATCTTTTTTGCAGGGCTTTCTGGTTCAGCTGTGGCAGATATTTCAGCACTTGGTTCTATGCTTATTCCAGCAATGGAAAAAGATGGCTATAAAAGAGATTTTGCAGCTGCAGTTACAGCGGCATCTTCCATTATTGGCCCTGTTATTCCGCCATCTATTATTATGATTGTTTATGCCTATATTATGGGTGTTTCGGTTGGTGGATTATTTGCTGCTGGCTTTGTGCCTGGTGTTTTGATGGGTGTAGCTCTTATGATTGTTGTTGCAGTTATGGCAAAGAAACATAATTTACCAAAAAGAGAAATAAAACTCACAACAAAAGAAAAAATTTCTATTACACGAAAAAGTATTTTCCCTCTTCTTACTCCTGTAATTATTTTAGGCGGTATCTTGAGTGGTGCTGTAACGCCAACTGAGGCAGCTGTACTTGCTGTATTGTATGCACTAGGCTTATCATTTGTGCAAAAAGAAATAAAAATAAAGGATTTACCAAAGATTTTCTTGAGAAGTGGTATTTCTTCTGCATCTATCTTGCTTGTTATTGGCTCTGCTGCATTATTTGGCTGGGTGCTTACAATTTCGCAAGCACCGCAAAAATTAGGTGTGCTTATCTTGAGCATGACAGACAGCCCATATGTTTTCTTAATATGTGTAAACCTTTTACTTTTCTTTGCAGGTATGTTCTTAGATGCTGGCCCTGCAATCTTGATACTTGGTCCAATTCTTGGCCCAACAGTTCTTGAATTTGGTATAGATCCAATACACTTTGCTTGTGTGATGTGTCTCAACCTCAGTATAGGCCTTGCGACACCGCCTTTTGGCCTTGTTCTCTTTGCTACAAGCACAATAGGTAAGGTGCCTATTGGTAGGCTGGTAAAAGCTATGTTCCCATTTTGGTTAGTTCAGATCTTTGTTATCCTCTTGGTTACATACATTCCAGCTATATCACTCACCTTGCCACGTTTGCTTGAGATATAAACAATGTTTTAGGAGTATTTATGTTATTGAAAAAAGTATCCCCATTTGTTCTTGGCTCTCTTCTTTCGCTTTGCCTTGGCACACAAGCTACTTTAGCTAATGCCGCTGAGTGGACAATGAAAATCAGTCATGCTGGCCCAGTGACTGACGATTCAGACGATCATCATGGCTCACTCATGATTAAAGAATATGTAGAAAAACATTCAAATGGCAGAATTCAAGTAGAAATCTATCCAGCAAACCAACTTGGCTCTTATAAAGAAGTTGTTGAACAAGTGCAAGCTAATGTGCTTGAAGTTGCACACACTTCTATTGATGGCGTAGCACCATTTGTGCCTGAAATGACATTGATTGATTTGCCTTATTCTATGCCAGACGACAAAACAGCTCGTGCTTTTATGCGTTCACCATTTCTTAGTGTTATCAACGCAGAAGTAGCACAAGTTTTACCTAATGTTTTACTTGCATCTATCACCAATGGTGGTAACTGGCGTTCATTTTATACAACAAAGAAACAAGTAAATAGTGTTGCTGATCTTAAGGGTTTAAAAATCCGTACTATCAACTCACCATTACAGCAAGAATTAGTGCGTCAAGTTGATGCAAACCCAACAGTTGTTGCTTGGGGTGAACTTTACACTGCTCTAGCAACTGGTGTTACAGATGGTTTAAAAATTGCTATCAATGACATTGTTTCAAATAAAATGGACGAACACATCAACTACGGTATCCTTGATATGCACACATATCTTTATGGATTCTACTGGCTTAGCAGAGATTGGCTCAACTCACTTCCAACTGACCTTCAAAAAGTTGTCTTAGCTGGTTTAGTATATGGTGCTGAACAGCAAGCAAACTTCAATGAAAACATTGAAATGAAAGCTCGTGAAATCTTTACAAAAAATGGCGGAACTATAGTAATTCCTAATGCTGAACAAAAAGCAGAATTTGCTGCAAGTGGCGCAACAATGGAACAATGGTATGTTGAAAAATACGGCGCAAAAGGTAAAGAATTACTTGATCGCTACAAAGATGCTATTAAAAAAGCACAAGCTTCTGTAAATTAATACTAACATTTAACTAGCCTGATATGAGTTATAAAAATTTGTTTGAAATTCATGATGATAAGTGCTAGAAACTTTTCCTCACTAAAATAAATTTTTATAACTCATTGAAAAAGGACATATAATGAACGCAATAGGCTTTCCTAGACTCTATCTTCAAGGCTACGGAATTTTTCCACAACTAGGGCAAGAAGTAAAAAGATTCTCAAACTCTGCCCTTGTTATTGCAGATCAATTTATTGCAAAAAACTTTGCTGAAAAAATTAAAGAAACATTTGAAAGTGCTGGTGTAGAATATTCTATCCTTGAATTTGTTGGGCAATGCTCACCAAATCAAATAGAAAGACTTTCAAAATTAGCAAAAGAAGCAAATCGCGGAGTATTAGTTGCCATTGGTGGCGGCAAAACTCTTGATATTGTAAAGGGTGTTTCTCTTGAAAGTGGTTTACCACAGGTAGTTGTGCCAACAATTGCCTCAAACGACGCTCCAACAAGTAGGGTTATTGTGACCTATACTGACGAAGGCGAATTTATAGGCCCGCGTTTTCTTTCACTTAATCCTGAACTTATTTTTGTTGATACTGAAATTATTACAAAAGCCCCAGCGCATTTCTTTGCTTGCGGCATTGCAGATGCATTAGCTACTTATTACGAAGCACAGCAATGTTTGAAAAAAGATGTGAACAATTTTTATAATGGTAAGCAAACTATGGTTGCACAAGCCATTGCAAGAACTTGCCATGAAACTATTTGGGAATATGCTGTTGAAGCGTATGAAAGTGTGAAAAAGCAAGAGTGCACACCAGTAGTGGAAAAAGTGATTGAAGCAAATATCTTACTTTCTGGTATTGGTTTTGAAGGTTGCGGCGTTGCAGCTGCACATGCTATTGGACTTTCGCTTTCAGCTCTTGAAGCACATTGCGATGATGTAAAGGGCATTATGCACGGTGAAGAAGTAGCACTTGGCATTATAGCTCAATTTATTCTTGAAAAAAGAAGCGAAGAAGAAATAGATGAATTACATAACTTCTATATCAAACTTGGCTTACCAATACATTTTTCACAAGTAGGCATACAAGACTTTACAGAAGAAAAACTACGCATAGTAGCAAAGGCTGCAACAAAAGAAAGAAGCAGAATTTGGAATATGCCTTGTGAAATTAGTGAAGATATTGTTGTTGATGTTTTGAAAAAAGTTGCTGAACTTGGTGCAAGAAAACTTGAAAAAATTTCTGCCTAATATTTGAAGCAATTTATAAAGTAAAAATTTCGAGAGCGGTAGACTATGTTTTTTTTATAAACAAATTTTCCCCAAAATTGATTGCCGCTCTCGAGCTTTTTTAGAAGAATACATTTAAATAAAGATTAGTTTTTGTTCTATCTATTGAAGATAATTCAAAATAATTTGAACAGAGCTATAATTTATAGTTAAACTATTTATATATTAGAGGTGTAACATGGCACTTATTCGTACTTTTTATCAACTGTTTGAAAAGATAGCACAAATAGTAACAAAAATTTCTTCTTTTGTTGTTTTTCTTTCCTTACTTTTACTTGTGCTTGACTTAGGTGCTGGTGTTATTTTGCGTTATGTTTTTGAATATATTCCAGCTTGGTATGAAGATGCAGCAAAGATATTTTTAGTTTGGCTTGCTTTTTCAGGTGCTATTGTTGCCTTTGATAGAGGCGAGCATGTTTCTATTCATATTTTTGGTCATTCTATGCCAAGATTTTTCAAGATTTTACTAGCTCTTATAGTGCAATTACTTATTATTCTTACAGCTTTTTTTGTTGTGAAATATGGTTATAATTTTGCATTATCTGGCATGCGTGGTGTATTTCCTAGTTTAGATTTCTTGCCTCTTAGTGCTGCTTATGCTGCTGTGCCATTTGGCTATGCAGGTATAATGCTTATCAGTATAAGAAATATTCTCAGACTTTTTGTTGAACCAGATGCGGTTATTGCTTTAAACGAAGCGAAATTTTAATTCATTATATGGGAGCTTTATGATTCCTGATTACAGCGGAGATTTTTTACAATGGCTTAAAGGCTTTTATTTCATTGTACAAACAGGTTCTTTTTCAAGAGCAGGTGAGCAAATTGGAAGAAGGCAATCTTCTGTGACTTACCAATTAAAAAAACTTGAAGAAGCACTTGGTGTGACACTTCTTCACAGAAAAACAACTCCTATCAAACTCACGCAAGAAGGACAAAAGCTTTTTGAAATAGCACAAAGAATTTTTGATGACTTAAGCCAAATAGAAACCGAAGTTTCACATAAACACAATTACGAGGGCAGAATTTGCATAACTGCTAACTATGGCATGGCTGCACACTATTTACCATACCATATTTTAAAATTTCAAGAAATCTATCCGCATGTAGAAATTGATATCTTACCAGAAAGAACAGCCTTAATCCAACAAAGCTATACAGCAGAAACCAGTAGCTTTGTTATCACTCAGCAAGAATTACTTCCACAAGAGGCTGTTTTTATTCCAGTTGTAACAGCAGAATTGGCACTTGTTATGCCAAAATCGTGGCCAACACCTTCCTTGCCTATTACTTTAGAATATTTGTCAAAGCAAAAATTCGTTGGCCTTGTGCGTGAATTGCCTGTTGATCAATGCGTTGTAGATGCTTTTGAAAAAAATAATCTACCAATGAATGTAGTTAAATATACTGGTTTCTTTCTTACCTTACTTAAATATGTTTCTTATGGAATTGGTATTTCTATTCTTGACAGACAGCAGGCAGAAACTGAAGGCTTTGATGTGCAAGTGCACTCACTTGCTCACCTTTTTCCTGAAAGAGTGTATGGCATTGCCTATAGACCACATCAGTATATACCGCCTTTTGTAAAAGCTTTTATCGACTATTTAAAAGAAAATGGCGTTGAATACCACACAGGTCATTCTCAAGCTTTACATTCTTAGCTTTCTTTTAATTTAATGAGGCGAAAGTTTCCCTACATATTGATGTTTTATACAAACGAAGAGAAGTTTTTGCCGAATTGAAATAAGTAAAATAAAATAATTCTTATTATTTCAATATATTTAAAAAATGCTTGTTATAGGCATAGATTTTGCACGCTTTTAGAAAGAGAAAAAAATCCTAAAACTATCTTCTGGAGGTGCGTATGAGTATTGCTTCAATAAATAGTTCAAATAATCAGTATGACTTTTTTTCTAGCCTTATGGGTATTTCAACACAAAATACGGCTAGTACAAAGAATGCGCTTAATAATTCTTCATTAAGCCAAGTAAATTTTAACACTACTAATTCAAATGTAACTTATAGTCAACATTCTGTTTTTGAATCTTTTCTTGCAAAAGCACAAAACACTATTGAAATAAATAATGTAATAAAAAATGATTCTACAACAAATTCAGCTGTTTTTAATCGAAATACTAATAAAGGTATAAACGCTAATTATTTATCAGAAAGTGGAAGAAAAGAAGGAAGTGGAATTAGTAGCGAGCAAGAGTTAGAATTAGCCATTAACTATTCTATAAGAAGTTTTTATGGAGCAGAACTTGGTTTAGGTATAAGCGAAGAGGATAGCCAATTAGCGAACCAATACTCTGAGGAGTATAAGCAAATGCAAGAAATTTGGGGACAAAGAAAAGAAGAAATCACAGAAAAATATGAGCTTGATAGCATGACAAAAGAAGAATTATATTACTTAGATAAAAGCCCAGAAGGGCAAAAAATAACAGAAG
>CAYJHN010000048.1:0-10904 GCA_964369985.1 uncultured Desulfovibrionaceae bacterium
ACACATACAGAGCTTTTTGCAAAAGCTACATGGATTTCAATAGCTCCTGCATGGAGAGATTATAAAGCAAAAGCAAAAGAATTATTATTGCTTTACGGTCATAAAGATAACGAAATTTCAAGAGCTTATGCTGTTGGACTTGGTAAAGCAGAAAAATGCAGTGTGGAAACATTAAAAAATTCTATTGCTGCAGCTGTTAAAGCATGTAAGGCATTAAAATTAGATAATATTGCTATCGACATTGCTTCATTAAAAAATGTGCTTTCACAAATGAATAAAAAAGATTTATCTCTTGAATACTTAGTGCAAGAAGTGTGTGCTGCATCTTTATTATGCATATACTCTTATAATGAATACAAAAGTTTAGAAGAAGAAATTTTTGAACCAAAAGCTTTGATACTTTTATCTGACGAAGCAGAAACAGCCGAAGTAATTCAAAAATCAGCACGCCTTGCTGAGGCTGCTTGTTCTGGCACATGTCTTTCAAGAGATTTGTCAAACATGCCTCCAAACGAACTCACACCAATAGTTTTTGCAGAAAAAGCAGAAGCTATTGCAAAGAAATACAATTTCAAATGTACTGTTTTTGACAAAAAACAAATTGAAGACTTTGGCATGAATGCATTTATGGCAGTTGCTAAAGGTTCAAGACAAGATCCACGTCTTGTTGTTTTAGAATACACACCAAAAAATTGTAAGCACACAGAACCTTATGTTATTGTTGGTAAAGGCTTAACTTTTGATAGCGGCGGCATTAGCTTAAAGCCATCAAGTGGCATGGCTGAAATGAAAACAGATATGTCTGGCGCTGCTGATGTTTTAGGACTTTTTGAAGCTTTAGGGCAAGGCCAATTTGTTTGCGAACCTGACAGACCAATTATAGGTATGCTTGGTTGTGCAGAAAATATGCCTGACGGAAATGCTGTGAAACCAGGTGATGTTGTTCGCACTTACAAGGGTAAAACAGTTGAAATCACTAACACAGATGCAGAAGGCAGACTTGTTTTAATTGATGTTTTAGCTTACGCACAAGAAGTATATAAACCTGCAATTCTTATTGATATTGCAACTTTAACAGGTGCTTGTGTAGTTGCTTTGGGTGACGAGGCAGCTGGCCTATTTGCAAATAACGATGACTTAGCGAAAAATCTTTTAGAAAGTTCAGCTAAAGTTGATGAAAAACTATGGCGTTTACCTCTTTGGCCACACATGTTAGAAAAAATAAAAAGTGATGTTGCTGATTTGGATAATGCTGGTCCAAGATGGGGCGGTGCATTAACAGCGGCTGTATTTATTGAACAATTTATTGATGAAGATCAAGCTTGGGCTCACCTTGATATTGCAGGCCCAAATTACGCAAGTGCTCCATGGCCACTTTGCCCAAAAGGCGGCACAGGCTTTGGCACACGCTTACTCGTTGATTTTGTTTTAAATAATTAATTAATTTGTAAAAGGCGGAGAATTCTTTTCTTTCGCCTTTTTTATTTAAGAGCATATAATGAAATATATAGAAACAAAATGCATTAAAGTTGCTGGTAAAGCAATGCACCAGACAAATATGGTGCAAGAAGGTTCAAGAGTTGGCGTTGCTGTTTCAGGCGGTGTTGATTCTTTTTCCCTACTTAAAATTTTAAAGGAAAGACAAAGAATTGTACCTTTTAAATTTGATTTTATGGCAATTCATTTAAATGCTGGTTTTGATAAAGAAAATCATAAACCCTTGATTGAATGGTTAAAAAAAGAGGGTATTCCTGGCCATGTTGAAGTGACAGATCATGGAACACTTGCCCATAGCGATCATAATAGATCTAAATCTGCTTGTTTTTACTGTGCTATGCTTAGGCGAAAAAGACTTTTTGAAGTTTGTAATGAATATAATCTCACCCACTTAGCCTTTGGGCATAATGCTGATGACTTAATAACAAACTTTATGATGAATATTTTTCAAAATGGCAGAGTTGACGGCATGAGCATGAACGAATCTTTTTTGGAGGCAAGCTTAATGTTATTAGACCATTGTTATTATTAGATAAAAAAGATATTATTAAGGTTGCTAAAATTTGGGAATTGCCTATTTGGAAAAATCCTTGCCCTTCTTCTGGAAGCACAAAAAGAACTGAAAGCATGGAACAATTTGAATATCTTTGTGGTGGAAATTCTACAAGAAGAAAAACAGCGTATAATGCTTTAACAAGATGGCAATTAGATAAAAATCTTAGTGAAGCGTATCTTTTAGAAGAAGAAGAAAAAAAGAAAGCCAAAGCTTTAAAAAAAGCATTGCTAAAAGATCAATCAGCGATCAATCAGCAAGCTAAGCAATAAAGACAGCAATAAAATTAAAGAATAAAAAAGCATTTCATACTGATTATAAGTTATGAAAGGCTTTTTACATTTAAAGGAATTTTTTTATATGTAGAAATAAATATAAAGTAATGCAGCAAGAATTATTCTGTAGTAGGCAAAAACTTTAAAAGTAAATCGTGAAACATATGAAATAAAGAATTTGATAGCTAAGAGTGCGAAAATAAAGGAAGAAAATGTTGCAAGCACAAGAAAGTTTAAATCTAGCATAGTAAAATCTTTGTAAGACGAAGCCAAATCATAAAGCGATGCGGCAACAATAATAGGCACAGCAGCTAAAAAAGAATATTCAGCAGCAGTTTTTCTTGTGAGGTTTAGACAAAGTCCGCCCATAATGGTTGAGGCAGAGCGTGAAAAACCTGGACAAAGAGCTAAAATTTGAAAGAAGCCTATATATAAAGCCTGTTTAGAGTTAAGTTTATCTATAGAATTTATTTTAATTGTTTTTTCTTGGCTAGGTAATAGTTTTTCTCTTTCTTCTTTTTTTGCATGAAAATATTCTACAATAAGAATAAAGAAAGCTCCAAAAACTAAAAAGAAAAGAACAGATTTCACACTAAAAAGCATCTTTATTTGAGAATGAAAAATCAAACCAAGCAATGAGGCTGGCAACGAAGTAAGAAAAAGTAACCAAAGCCCGTATATACCAGAAAATTTAGGTGTTTTCCCTTCACTATCTTTTTTTGGAAAGAGTAAGCCCCAAAAACGAGAAAAGTAAAGCATAATAACAGCGAGCATTGCTCCAACTTGAATTATGACTTCAAATTTTCCTGCTTCAAGATTGCCTACATTAAATATATTGTTTGCTAAAATTAAATGCCCAGTTGATGAAACAGGCAAAAATTCTGTAAGCCCTTCAACTAAGCCCAAAGCAAGGGCAAAAAGCAAGACTTCCATTTACGAAATCGCTCTTTCAATAAATGCAAGAGCTTCTTCATAAAGATTTTTGCATGCATAAGGAGTAAGAACTTTTGTTCTGTTTACGCCAACAAGCATAGAAATAATAACTTGTTCCATAGCTTGAACAGGTAGTTCACGAATTGAACCATCAACCATGCCACGCATAAGGCTTTGTTCTAAGATTGTGTGAACTTCTTTAAATTTATCGAAAATAACTTGCCTGTCAGCTGAAACCTTCATATCTGAATAAGGCGAACAGCGAACAAGCACAAGCCAGTTACTATTTGGATTTATTGTAAAATCAAGATAGGCTCTGCAATAAGAGAGCACGGATTCTTTGCCGTTATCTGTGTTTTCAACAGCTTTATATAAAACTTTCACAAATTCGTCTAGCACATCCATGCCAGCTGCTAAAAAAAGCCTTTCTTTATTTCCATAGTGATGAGTAAGAAGTCCTAGTGCAACATTCGCTTTTTCTGAAACTTTTTTAAAGGTTGTTTCTGCATAGCCATATTCGCCAAAAAGTTCCTTAGCGGCATAGAGAAGAGCTTCTTTCTTAGTCATAAAAATACTCCATAAAGCAATAAAAATACAAACACTGTTTAGTCACTCAATCTATACATTATTTTAAACGAGATTTCAACAGTTAAGTTAAGGGAAATTAAATAAAAAAGAGAATTTTTTACAATTCTCTTTTTAGGCTGTTGACAAAGTCGGCAGCCTCGAAAAATAGGAATAGCCAACATTTATTTTTGGCGTTAAATGACTGTTTTTCGTGCCTTTCTGCCAAGTTTGCTTTGCAAACTTAGGCGGCACAAAGTGCAAATTTGGAAAATTGGCACTTTGTTATCAAATTCAAAAGAGAATTTTTTACAATTCTCTTTTTAGGCTGTTGACAAAGTCGGCAGCCTCGAAAAATAGGAATAGCCAACATTTATTTTTGGCGTTAAATGACTGTTTTTCGTGCCTTTCTGCCAAGTTTGCTTTGCAAACTTAGGCGGCACAAAGTGCAAATTTGGAAAATTGGCACTTTGTCATCAAATTCAAAAGAGAATTTTTTACAATTCTCTTTTGAGTTTATTTTTTAATTTTATTTTACATAAAATTAGTCAGTTAACCATGTTACACTTTTATCTTTGACTATACCAAAACGAAGTGGTGCGTCTGTATCTGGATTGTCTACCAAGGACATTTCAACTGCAATTCGTTGATTTTCCTTGATTCTACCTTGTATGATATAGGACGCAAGTGGTGTTTCAAGTTCGTGCTGTAGATAACGCTTGAGTGGCCTTGCACCAAAAATAGGATCGTAAGCAGCATTTGCAATATAAGTTTTAGCTTTTGAGGTAATATCTAAAGTGATATGTCTGCTTGCAAGGCGTTTTCTAAGTGCATCTAGTTGAATATCAATTATTTTTTCTATTTGATTTTCTTGTAATGGTTTGAATAAAACAGTGTCATCTATACGGTTAAGAAATTCAGGTCTGAAATATTGTCGTAATTCAGCCATGATGTCAGAACGTACATTTTCATAGAAATTCCCTTTTTCGTCAATGCCGTCAAGAAGAATAGGCGAGCCTATATTTGAGGTTAATATAATGATAGTATTTCTAAAATCTACTGTTCTGCCCTGTGAATCTGTAAGTCTTCCGTCGTCAAGTAGTTGAAGTAATGTGTTAAATACATCTGGATGAGCTTTTTCAATTTCATCAAAAAGTATAACAGAATAAGGCTTTCTGCGAACTGCTTCTGTAAGCTGACCGCCTTCGTCGTAGCCTACATAGCCAGGAGGGGCACCGATAAGACGTGACACTGAATGTTTTTCCATATATTCGCTCATGTCTAGTCGTACCATATTGTCTTCAGAATCAAAGAGGGCTTCAGCAAGCGCTTTACATAATTCGGTTTTACCAACACCTGTTGGCCCTAAGAAAAGAAAAGAACCTACTGGTCTGTTTGGGTCTGAAAGCCCAGCCCTTGAACGTAAGACAGCTTGAGAAATAGCTTGCACTGCTTCACTTTGCCCAACTACACGTTTTTGTAATTCTTTTGGTAAAGCGAGAAGTTTTTCTTTTTCAGATTCGATTAAACGTGTGACGGGAATTCCTGTCCAGCGAGCAACAATGCCTGCAATATCATCAGGTCTAACTTCTTCTTTAAGTAGCTTGCTTTCGTCCTTACTTTCTTCTTCGGCTTTTTTTAATTCTTGCTCTAAGGTGAAAAGTGTTTCGTATTTAAGGCGTGATGCTTTGTTGAGATCGTATTCTCTTTCGGCTTTGTCTATGTCAAGTTTTACTTGTTCTATCTTTGTTTTTATGTTTCTAACACTATCAATAGAAGATTTTTCACTTTCCCATTGTTCTTTAAATTCAGCTTGTTGCACGCGTAAGTCAGAAAGTTCGTTTTCTAATTTGCCTAAACGCACTTGAGAATCCGCGTCTTTTTCACGCTTTAATGCTTCTCTTTCAATTTCTAATTGCATAACCTTACGATTTACTTCATCAAGTTCAGCAGGTAAAGAGTCTATTTCCGTACGAATAAGAGCGGCAGCTTCGTCGATTAAGTCAATGGCTTTATCTGGCAATTGTCTGTCTGAGATGTATCTATCTGATAATACAACAGCTTCTACAATGGCAGAATCAGAAATACGCACACCGTGATGCACTTCAAATCTTTCTTTTAATCCACGTAATATTGAAATAGCATCTTCTACTTGGGGTTCTTCAACAAGAACTGGCTGAAAACGTCTTTCAAGAGCTGGATCTTTTTCAATATATTTTCTGTATTCATCTAAGGTGGTTGCACCAATACAATGCAATTCGCCACGAGCAAGCATTGGTTTTAACAAATTACTTGCGTCCATGCTGCCTTCTGTTTTGCCAGCACCAACAATGAGATGTAATTCATCAATAAAAAGTACGATTTCACCTTGCGAATCTTCCACTTCTTTTAATACGGCTTTGAGCCTTTCTTCAAATTCGCCTCTAAACTTTGCACCTGCAATAAGCGAGCCCATGTCAAGAGAGAAAATTTTCTTGTTTTTTAAACCCTCAGGCACATCGCCTTTAAGTATGCGAAATGCAAGACCTTCTACTATTGCAGTCTTACCAACACCTGCTTCGCCAATAAGAACAGGATTATTCTTGGTTCGCCTTGAAAGAATACGAATAGTACGGCGTATTTCATTTTCTCGCCCGATAACAGGGTCAAGCTTGCCTTTTGCAGCAGCTTCAACTAAGTCTCTTGCATATTGATTGAGAGCATCAAAGGAAGTTTCAGGTGTTTGCGAACTTACTCTGTGCGAGCCACGTATTTGTGCAGTTGCTTGCAAAAAAGAATCTTTATTTAGTCTAAACTCTTGAAGTGTATCGTTAATACTTGCTATAGGAGCATTTGCAACTTCTGGCGAGAGTAATTCAGCAAAGATGTGTTCAACGCTGACAAATTCGTCTTTTAATTTTTTTGCATAGTCTTGAGCAAGGCTTAAAGCTTTTGCAAGTCTGCTAGATATATGGATTTGGTTCATGTCTGTTATTGCCGCACGAACCTTTGGTTTTTTTTCAAGCACTTTTTCTAATGAAGAATTAAAAGCATGAGCAGGGATATTTAATTTCTTTAAAATTTTTGCCACTAAGCCATCTTCTTGCTCAACTAAAGCATATGCAAGGTGTTCGACATCTACTTCTTGATTTTCTAATTTAAATGCCAGTGCTTGAGCACTAGCTAAAGCTTCTTGTGATTTTATTGTTAATTTATTCATGTTCATACTGCAGACTCCATATTGAATAAAGTGTGTATTTGCTTACTTTATTCTTGCACTTAATTCTTGAATTTGCCCTTCGAGATTTTCTACTCTTTCAAGTAAATCAACTATAATAGCTGAAGGTAGGGCTTGGATTTCAAAATCCTTAGATATTTTTTCTAATTTTCTTACTTTATAAATGTCGTTTGGCAAGAATAGCGGAGCATTTTCTGTTTGCTGAGCTGGTTGGAGCCAGCCTATTTCTGTAAGTTCTTCATAGCGTTCTTTGTCGATTCCAGCTTGAGATAAAAATTCATCATAGGCTATGAAGGGTGATTTTGAGGGTGTTTCTGATTTTAAAATATTTAATTGGTTATTTTCCTTGTTCATTACTTATTATTCTCCATGTCTAATATATTTGTTTTGGCACGCTGTGCACAAAACCTCGCTCACAAGAATCGTGGTTCTTGTTTCGCTCGCTGAAGCCTTTGTTCACTGCGTTCACATTTATACTTGTTTTGACACGCTGTGCACAAAACCTCGCCCACAAGAAGCATGATTCTTGTTTCGCTCGCGTGGGGATAATCTCCAAAGGCTTTGTTTACTGCGTTCACATTTATATTTGTTTTGGCACGCTGTGCACAAAACCTCGCCCACAAGAAGCATGGTTCTTGTTTCGCTCGCGTGGGGATAATCCCCAAAGGCTTTGTTCACTGCGTTCACATTTGTAAGAAATATGCACTAATTACTTTCTTTTAAGCTTTGTAATTCCTTCCATAATTCTTGTTCTTTTTCAGAAAGTTCTTCAAATTTTGGTAAAACAATTGATATTTTAACGTAGAGATCGCCTCTTTTTTCAGGCGAGCCTAAACCTTTTTCTTTAAGGCGTAACTTTCTGCCGCTATTTGAATTTGCCGGTATATTAAGTTCTACACTGTTTTCTAATGTGGGCACTTGTGCTTTTGTGCCAAACATTGCTTGCGTTGGGCTAAGTTCTAAGGTGTAGGTAATATTATCATTTTCTACTTCAAATTCTGCATGTTTTGCATAATGAAGTATGACATAAAGGTCGCCTGCGGGATTGCCTTGACCGCCTTGTCCTTTAAGTCTGAGTTTTCCGCCATTTTTCACACCTTTAGGCAGATTAACTTTAAGATTTTTTCCATTATTTAAGGTAAAGTGTTTTTCACCGCCCTTGACGGATTCTTCTAAAGTGATGTGAAGTTCGGCTTCTACATCTCTGCCACGTCTTGGCCTTGATTGAAATCCGCCAAATGGGTCAGCCCCAAAACCGCCAGACTGCCTTGCTCTACCTTGTCCAAAAAGCACTTCAAAAAAGTCAGAAAAGTCGCCACCGCCACCTTGAAATTGGCCATTTCCAAATTGCGAAAAATCAAAACCATGTGCACCTTGAAATTGCTGACCGTGTTGCCAATTATGCCCTAGCTGATCATACATTTTTCTTTTTTCATCGTCTTTTAAAACTTCGTATGCTTCGTTGATTTCTTTGAATTTTTCTTCTGCTTCAGCATTATTTTGGTTGAGATCAGGATGGTATTTTCGTGCAAGTTTTTTGTATGCTTTTGCTATTTCATCCTTAGTTGAAGTGCGTGTGACATTGAGCACTTCGTAATAATCTTTATATGTTACGGACATTTAAAACTCCTTTTCTTGAGCATGTCTTACTTTATATTTTATGCAAAAGTATAGAGGCAAGCAGATAAGCATGAAAGTGATATAGCTAAAATCTTATTTGCGGACTTATCAAAAAATTGCAGTAGAATGAAGTGTGTGATATACTCTCTATAAAAATAAGTTCGTCTTTTTTTCTTGTCAATATATAAATAGGAACTAATAAGAATATTAAGCTTAAAAGAGCTTTGCCTTGCCTCTTTATGCTGTTTGACTTTTTGGAAGAAAAAGTATAGTTATTAATGATAATATAAAGTTTAAAAGAGGAATAATTATGTCTCTATGTCCTTGTTGTTCAGAAAAAGAATTTGACGCATGTTGCAAAGAAATTATTGAAGGCACAAAAGCTGCGGCTACTGCTGAAGAACTTATGCGTGCACGTTATACAGCACACGCAACTCGTGCTTATGACTACTTAAATGAAAGCACTCATCCTGAATTCAGAGATGAAGTTGATGTTAAAGATATTGAAAAATGGTCTAGCTCACTTGATTGGGACGGCCTTGAAATTTTAGAAACAGGAAAAGGCGGAGCTGACGACGAAGACGGTACTGTATCTTTTTGTGCTAGATACACTGTAAACGGAGTGCCACAAGACCTTACAGAAGATGCTTTCTTCCGTAAAGAAGATGGAAAATGGTATTATGTTGAAGGTGTTATTCATGGCACAGAACCTGTTCGCCGTGAAGGACCAAAAATTGGACGCAACGACCCTTGTCCATGTGGCAGTGGTAAGAAACACAAGAAGTGTTGCTTAGTGTAAAGAGTGTGAGCTAGGCGAACAAAATCTTCAGCGAGCGAAGCAAGAACGACGTTTCTTGCAAGTGAGGTTTTGTCCACAAAGTGGCAAAACAAATCTGAATAAATCCCTTGTCCATGTGGCAGTGGTAAGAAACACAAGAAGTGTTGCTTAGTGTAGTTTGAGTTTAAGATGTTGTTCTAATTTAAACATGTTTTCAACTTTTTGCCTTCGGCGACCAAAGGACTACCGCCCTTTGGAAACCCAAATATTGCGAGGTTAAAAAGTAGGGTATATCTAAAGATTTTTTATTTTTTTGCTTACGAAAAAGTTTTAAGCTTCGCTTAAATACTGTTTCGTTTTAAAAATGAGAACCTTCCTTAGATAGACTTATCTTATGAACATAAATTGAGAAAAATGTTCACTGCGTTCACATGAGCGCAATATTAAATTGAAATGACGTTTTATCGTATATTAATTTGTTTTGCTTTTTTGATTTGTCTTTAGTGTAAAAAATAAGGAGTTTCCTATGCTTGTACGCGAGTGGATGGTTAAAAATGTGGTGACAGTAAGGCCAGAAACCTCAATGTTAAAAGCCTCTAAGCTTTTAAAAGAAAATGGTTTTAAGCGTTTACCTGTTGTAGATGAAAATAATAAAGTAATAGGTATTTTATCTGACAGAGATATTAAAGATGCCTCACCTTCAAAAGCAACTACGCTAGATATACATGAATTGCATTATCTTTTATCTGAAATTAAGGTAAAAGATATCATGGTTTCAGAGCCTATTGTTGTTTCACCTATTGAAACAGTGGAAAAAGCTGCTCTTTTGATGGACGAAAAAGGTTTTGGTTCTCTGCCTGTTGTTAATGAAAAAGGTGTTTTAGAAGGCTTTATTACAGATAAAGATATCTTCAAAATCTATATTGAGCTTACTGGTTCTCGCTATGGCGGTATACAATTAGCCTTGCTTTTAGACGACGCACCAGGTGCGGCAATCCCTCTTATGGATTTATTGCATAAGCATAATGCCAATATTATCACGATTCTTACTGCAAATTGCAGAAATCATGCAGATAAACGTAGAGTTTATGCTCATTTACATCCAATGGATAGAAATGAAGAGAATAAATTGGTAGAAGAGATAGGTAAATATTTCCATTTATTATACTGGGTTAGAGAAAAAGTCTACGAAATGGAATAAATTTTTTCAGAAATGATTGTGAAAATTCACTTGCAATTTTTTTCATACTGTGAGATAGTCACAATGTTGTTTGGGAATATCTTATTTTGCGAAAAATAAGATAAACATAAAAAAAACTAGTTTTATTTGTCCAAGGAGGACGCTCATGGCTGAAGTTTCATTTAAAGGTAAAAATTTCGATGTTGATGAAGATGGTTTCTTATTAAAATTCGAAGACTGGTGCCCAGAGTGGTTAGAATACGTGAAAGAATCTGAAGGTATTTCTG
>CAYJHN010000049.1:0-10890 GCA_964369985.1 uncultured Desulfovibrionaceae bacterium
ACAAAACTTACTTGGTAAGCGTGTTGACTATTCTGGTCGTTCTGTTATTGTTGTTGGCCCGAACCTAAAATTACATCAATGTGGTCTTCCTAAGAAGATGGCATTAGAGCTTTTCAAGCCATTTATCTATTCAAGATTAGAAGCCCTTGGGCATGCAAGCACTATTAAAAGTGCGAAGAAGATGGTAGAAAGAGAAGAACTAGTAGTATGGGATATTCTCTCAGAAGTAGTTCGCGAATACCCAATTCTTCTCAACCGTGCTCCAACCTTGCACAGATTAGGTATTCAAGCTTTTGAACCATTACTTATCGAAGGTAAGGCTATTCAGCTTCACCCACTTGTTTGTTCTGCGTATAACGCTGACTTCGATGGTGACCAAATGGCTGTTCACGTTCCTTTATCTGTTGAAGCACAGATTGAATGTCGTGTTCTTATGATGAGCACAAATAACGTGCTTTCACCTGCAAACGCATCTCCTGTTATCATTCCATCACAAGATATCGTTCTTGGTCTTTACTACATGACTTCTGAACGTTCATTCTGTAAGGGTGAGGGCATGGTTTTCTGTGCTCCTTGGGAAGTTATTGCTGCATTTGATGCAAATAGCGTTGAAATGCATGCAAGAATTAAAGTGCGTATGCCTGATGGCGTAACCTACAACACAACTCCAGGTCGTGTTATGGTTTCACAAATCCTTCCGGCTGAACTTGCTTTTGAAAATGTAAACTTAGTTTTAACAAAGAAAACTATCGCTAAACTTGTAGGCACTTGCTACAACGAAGCTGGCATCAAAGCTACTGTTATCCTTTGTGATAAATTAAAAGAACTTGGATATGAAAATGCTACTCGCGCTGGTATTACTATCGGTGTGAAAGACTTAATCATTCCATCAACAAAGAAAAATATCATCTCTACTGCAACAGCAGAAGTAGAAGAAATCGAAAAACAATACCGTGAAGGTATTATTACCGTAACAGAAAAATACAATAAAGTTGTTGACGTTTGGACAAAAGCTACTAACGACGTTTCAAATGAAATGAGCAAAGAAATTTCAAATGACACAATGGTAGACGAAAAAACAGGTAAAACTGAATTAAATCCATCATTCAACCCAATCTTTATGATGTCTAACTCTGGTGCGAGAGGTAACCAAGACCAAATGCGTCAGCTTGCTGGTATGCGTGGTTTGATGGCGAAACCTTCTGGTGAAATCATCGAAACTCCTATTACAGCTTCTTTCCGTGAAGGTCTTACAGTACTTCAATACTTCACATCTACTCACGGTGCTCGTAAAGGTCTTGCCGATACAGCGTTAAAAACAGCGAACTCTGGTTATTTAACTCGTAGACTTGTAGACGTTGTACAAGACGTTATTATTGGCGAATTTGACTGTGGCACTGTTGATGGCGTTGAAATGTCAGCTCTTGTAGAAGGTAACGAAGTAAAGGTTCCATTACGCGAACGTATTATAGGCCGTGTACTCCTTTATCCTGTTTACGATCCAGCTGATCCATCAAATGTTATCTTTGATGAAAACACATTGATCGACGACAAAAAAGCCCAAATCATCGAAGACGCTGCAGTAACAACTGTAACAATTCGTTCAGCTCTAACTTGTCAATCAGAACGCGGTATCTGTGCTATGTGTTATGGCCGTGACCTTGCTCGCGGACATATGGTAAACATCGGTGAAACTGTTGGTACTATTGCTGCTCAGTCAATCGGTGAACCAGGAACACAGCTTACCATGCGTACCTTCCACATCGGTGGTACTGCTTCTACTGCAACTGTTTCACGTTCAAGCTATGAAGCAAAATACACTGGTAAAGTTGTATTAAACCGTATTCAAAGCGTTATCAATAAAGAAGGCATTGAACTTGTTCTTTCAAAAAGTGCTCAAATCGTTGTCATCGACGATCAAGGCCGTGAAAGAGAAAAATACACATTGCCAAAAGGTGCTCGTCTTTATGTAAAAGAAGGTCAAGATATCAAAGCCGGTGCTCCACTTGCTGAATGGGATCCGTTCAACGAACCATTTATCTCTGAAGTAAGCGGTAGTGTTAAATACAACGACATTATCGAAGGCAGAACAGTACAAGAAAAAATCGACGAAGCAACTCGTCAAACAACTCGTACTATCTTAGAATACCGTACAACAAACCTTCGTCCTGTTATCTCTATTGTTGATGACAATGGCGATCCGTTTAAAAACTACTCACTTCCTGTTGGCGCGATCTTGATGGTAAACAACGAACAGCCTATTGAAGCTGGTGACATCATTGCTCGTAAACCACGTGAAGCTTCAAAAACAAAGGATATCGTTGGTGGTCTTCCTCGTGTTGCTGAACTCTTTGAAGTACGTAAACCTAAAGATATGGCTGTTGTTTCTGAAATCGGTGGTGTTGTTACACATGCTGGCGAAGCAAAAGGTAAGCGTAAACTTATAGTTACACCAGAATTTGGTGAAATTAAAGAATATCTTATCCCTAAAGGTAAACATATCATTGCTCTTGATGACGACTTTGTAGAAGCTGGCGATCCTTTAACAGAAGGTCATCCAGAACTACACGACATCTTGCGTGCACGCGGTGAAAAATATCTTGCTCGTTACCTAGTTGACGAAATTCAAGAAGTTTACCGTTTCCAAGGTGTTACAATAGATGATAAACATATCGAAATCATTGTACGTCAAATGCTCAAGAAAGTAACTGTTACTAATTCAGGTGGCTCTACTTTCTTAGTTGGCGAACAAGTTGACAAGATTGAATTTAAACTTGAAAACGAAAGAGTTATGCAAGAAGGCAGAGAACCAGCTACAGCTGAACCGCTCGTACTTGGTATCACACAGGCTTCTCTTAGCACATCATCATGGGTTTCTGCTGCTGCTTTCCAAGAAACTACAAAGGTTCTTACAGAAGCAGCCCTCAAAGGCAAACAAGATTACCTTAGAGGCCTCAAAGAAAACGTTATCGTTGGCCGCTTAATCCCTGCTGGTACTGGTTACCGTGAATACGTAAACCAAGACATTGTTGTTCCTGAACAAAAAGAAAGACCTGACAAATTCCTCGAGGAATTAGAAGAAAATCCAATCTTGATTGATCAAGAATAAAGCAGAGCGTAGCGAAGCAATTCTTTAGCGAGCGAAGTGAAAACCACGTTTTTCACGAGCGAGGATTTTGTGCGACGAAGTTGCCAAAATCTTTCTAAGCCGAAGAAAATCCGATTTTGATTGATCAAGAATAATTCAGGTTAATAAATGATATAAAGCCCTTACTTGCTACAAGTAGGGGCTTTTTCATGGGATATAACTGGCGAGCAATGCTCGCACGAGACTGCTGACAAAGTCAGTGTTTTAATCTTACTTGATGTAGAATTTTACGAAAAAAGGCATGGACTCTCACGTCGGGCTTCGCCCTCCTCAGAGTGACGTTCGGCGTGCATCTAATTCTTTGTTATTGCTGTGACTTAGGCTTATTCCGAGGGTCATTCTGAGGACGACTGTAAGGAGGACGTGAGAATCCATGCCTTTAAAATTATCTTTAATTTTACATATAAAAAATTTTACAAATTTTTCTCTCTTTCTACTCTCATTGACATCTATAGAGAAAAGCTTATTTTAAAAAGAAATCAAAATAAGAAAAGGAGTGCTATGGAAAATATTCAAAATTACACAGGCCTTGCTTGCCCTGAACCTGTTATACGCTGTAAGGCATATATCACGGAAAAAAGCCCTGCAATTTTTACTGCCTTAGTTGATAATGAGCCAGCAATGGAAAATCTTTCTCGTTTGCTCAAAAAGTCGGCATATGCAGTAGATGTCACGCAAGAAAGTGATAAGCTATGGAAATTGATTGCAAGTAAGCATGGCGGCGAAAAGGCAGAAGACCTTCAAAAGGAAGGAGATGAAGTAAAAAGCACAAAAGAAGTAAAAGAATCGTATAAAACTTTACTTGTGCTTTCTTCTCAATATTTTGGCAATGGTGATGACGAGCTTGGAAGAAAGCTTATGGAGAATTTTCTTTCTACTATGCCAGAATTTGGCAAGGAGTTATTGAAAGTTATCATGCTAAACTCTGGAGTAAAGCTTGCTACAACAGAAGGTAAGGCCTTAGATGCATTAAAGAATTTTGAAGCTTCTGGCATTGAAATACTTGTATGCGGTTCTTGCCTTGAACATTTCAAACTCACAAAGGAGCGCAAAGTAGGTGAAACTACAAACATGCTTGACGTGGTTACAGCGATGCAAGTCGCTGATAAAGTTATTAAAATCTAAACCAATAAAACGAAATATTAACGGTATGCAAAAAGAAATTAACATTCAAGAAATACGCGAAAGAGCAGAAAAATACTATAGAGATGGTGATTTTTACTGTTCTGAAGCATTATTAAAAACTGTAAAAGATGTGTTTGAAGCACCCTTTTCAGACGATATCATAAAACTTGCCTCTGGTTTTCCTGTAGGTATGAGCTCAGGTTGCTCTTGTGGTGCTGTTACTGGCGGCGTTATGGCATTAGGTATGTTCTTTGGCAGAGATAAAGCCAAAAGCAAGGAAGTAGAAAAATGCATGGCTCTCACAAAAGAGTTACACGATGAATTTAATAAATTACGTAAAGTATGCTGTTGTAAAATACTAACACGCGGCATGGAATTAGGTTCTAAAATCCATCTACAACATTGTATAACAATAACTGGTGAAGTTACGGAAATAACAGCAAAAATACTAGCTAGAGAGCTAGGTTATAAAATGATTTGACGAAAAAAAAGGCTTTGAGTTTCAAAGCCTTTTTTTTTTGACTAATGACAAAGTCAGTAGTCGCAAAAAACAAGAATAGCCAAAATTTATTTTTGGCGTTAAATGATTGTTTTTTGTGCCTTTCTGCCAAGTTTGCTTTGCAAACTTAGGCGGCACAAAGAGCTTATTTGAAAATAGGCTCTTTGTCATCAAACAGTCCGCAAGGCTTTGAGTTTCAAAGCCTTTTTTTTTGACTAATGACAAAGTCAGTAGTCGCAAAAAACAAGAATAGCCAAAATTTATTTTTGGCGTTAAATGATTGTTTTTTGTGCCTTTCTGCCAAGTTTGCTTTGCAAACTTAGGCGGCACAAAGAGCTTATTTGAAAATAGGCTCTTTGTCATCAAACAGAACGCAAGGCTTTGAGTTTCAAAGCCTTTTTTTGAAGCCTGACGCTTCACCGCAAATGTGTGATACTTTTGTTTTTCTCCCTTAAAGAGGGAAAATAATTATAATTACGAAGACTAAGTCATTTTGAAGAGCGTAGCGACGTGAGAATCCAGAAAAAAGCCTTAAAGGCATGGATTGCCACATTTCGCCTTTTGGGAAAGGCTCACTCGCAATGACGCATACCAAAAAACTTTTTATATACTAAAGAAGAAGTCTAACAAAGAAAGCAAAGAAAGCAAAGAAAGCTAAGAACTAACACCTTAACTATCATAGCTACAAGAAAGTCATTTTGAAGAGCAGGAGGCTAGTAAGGTGAGAATCCAGTAAAGTAAAAATTATAACGAACTACAATACTTTAAACTTCTTTAAAAGCTCTACAGCCCATTTATGATTTTCTCTTGATTTATACTTATAAATAACTGTAGTTATTTGCATGTCATGTGCTATCACAGCTAGCGATAGATAATAATCTTCTTGCTGTCCAATAAAGGCTATGCTTGCCTTTGCTTTATCTGAATTAGCAAGCATTACATTTTCTATTACAGCTTGTTTTTTCAAATTTTCAACTAAGCTATTATATTCACTTTGCATTTTTTCTTTGCTTTCTGTTGCAAAGCCACTTACTTCAATATTCTTCCAATCATCATCAGCACTATACCAAGTAAGTTGTTCAAATTCTTCAAAGAGTAAAATACCGTCAACAGCTACACTAATATTTCCGTATCTATGGTATATAACATCTTTTCTATAGCCAATTTCATAAGAATTTGTATAATTAGTTAACGCACTTACATCAATTGCTTTATGCCCTGCAAGCTCGCAAATTTCTAAATATTCTTTTTTTGGAAATGCAATGCTAGAATCAAGCTTTACAGCCTCTTCTAATAACATCACAACTTCTTTACTCATTGCCATTTCTTGCATATAGCGTGCACTTTTAAAGTAATGCAAAGAATCCCACATAATATTTAAAGCAGCATTTCTATAGTAATAGGCATCTTTTTCAATCTTGTTCCAAATGTAGAACATTTTCGCAAAATCTTCGTAATTTTCTTTTTCTTTAATTTCTAAGATTTGCTTATAAGAAAATCTGCCATAGGGAGTGGCAATACAGTTATTAATTGTAGCCGGCGTATATTTATTTATATCCCAATGCACTAATCGCATGCCGTATTGCTTGCCACTAGCTAATTCTTTTGCGTCAATATTTTTTGTGAGCTCTTCAATTATTTGCTTTAGATATTTTAAAAAATGCTCTTTGTGCAATTTTTCAAAATCTCTATCTGCATAATAACCGCTTTCGTCTTGCACAATAACATTGCCCATAAAAGGAAGTAGTTTTTCCATAAATAAGCAAACTTCATGGTGAAAGCCAGCACCAAGCATAGAAGTGCTTGAATCTAAAATTATCTTACCGTGTTTACCAAGTGTGACATATACATCACCAAGATTACACATTGTAATAATAGCACCATCTTCTGTGCGTTTAAAAGTGTAATTATTTTTTTCAGCCACTTCTTTAAAAGAAGTCTCTACAACTTTTTCATGGTCTTTTGCCATGCCCTGAACAATTATTCCAACACTCATGTTTCACCTATTAATATTTTTCGTAATGCACTTTTGCCATATTACAGTCTTTTGCTGTATACGCTTTTACTTCTTCGGCTTTATGTCCTATAGCTAAGGCACACAAGACTTTTCTACTTTCTGGATATCCTAAATACTCTCTGAGGGCTTGATCTGAATTTCTGCCATCTGGTGTTTGTCTTTCGTTTAGATGAATCCAAGTAGAACCAAGTCCAAGTTGTTCAATTTGTAATTGCATGTACATTGCAGCAAGTGAAGTGTCTTCAATCCATGTTGCCGCATTTTCAACATCTGCTATGATTACAATAGCTAAAGTTGCAGTTTTAAAAGGCCTTGTGCTATGAGATTTAAAATTCACTAGATTTTCAATAGCTGCCTTATCTTCAATTACAATAAATTCAGCCGACTTTTTATCCATTCCAGAAGGTGCAAGTAAACCAGCTTTGATTATAGTATCAATATCTTTTTTTGCGATTTTTTCATCAGTAAACTTTCTAACGGTACGTCTTTTTTTCAATATCTGTAGCATAATCAAACCCCTTTTCTATGAATTTAAAAATAAAAAGTAGCAATACAAACTTGCTACTTTTTATTTACTTTATATTTATTTTGAATTCAAGCAATTTATATGAGCAATGTATGAGTATAGTTAAATATCCAGCCAACAATTGTGAATATTATGAGGAGGATAACAACAAACAAAGCCAATAATTTCCATTTCATTACTTGTTTTAGCATAAGAATTTCTGGCAAGCTCGCTCCAACAGCAGACATACAAAAAGCTAAAGTTGTACCAGCTGGTAAGCCTTTAAGGAGTAGACTTTCCATGATTGGAATGATGCCAGTCACGTTTGTGTATAAAGGAATACCCGCTCCAACAGCTAATGGAACACTCCACCACTGCCCTGCAGATAAATGCTCTTCAAACCATGCCGCAGGAACAAAACCATGTAATACCGCACCAATACCTACGCCTATAATTACCCATTTCCATACTTGACTAGCAATTTTAAGCATTTCATCTTTAGCAAAATAATGTCTTTGCATAAGAGTAATTTTTTGTGTTTTACCAGGCATTGTGAGCGACATCATTGGCTTTGCCTTCATACCTTCTAGCAAGAAATCCTGCAACCATCTGTCTGCCTTTACTAAATCCATGATTGTACCAGCAATAACACCAGCTAAAATACCCACAGTTACATATACTAAGGTAAATTTCCAACCAAGTAAACCCCAAAGCAAAACTACAGCAACTTCGTTTATTAATGGCGAGGTAATAAGAAATGACATTGTAATACCAATAGGTATGCGGGCATTTGTGAATGCAATAAATAATGGCACTGAGGAACAAGAACAAAATGGAGTTACAGCACCAAAGAACCCGCCTACAAAATAGCCAACTCCTCTTGCCTTGCCTGCAAGAAAATCTCTGATTTTATCTGTATTCATACCAGCTCTAAGCCATGCAATGAGATAAACCATAAAGACAAGTAAAAGCAGTATTTTTGCAGTATCATAAATAAAAAACTCTACTGCATTTGCCATATTTGAACCGACTTCAAGTGATAAAATATCAAAAGTAATAAATTTCGATACTGGTATAACTATAGAATAAATAGCAAACCAAAGAGCAAAAATTAGAAATCCTTTACCAAAATACGCAAATTTATTTAATTCACTGTCTGGTGTGAGTTCTTCGTCTTTTCTGATTTCTGTTTTTGGTTTATCGCAACATGGTGTAGCAAGTTGCTCAGCTTTCAACTCTTCTTTAGTTGGCATTGCATTAAGGCTAAAAGGCGAATTTTGCCCTTTTTCTTTATCACAACAATTAGACATTTTCTCTCTCCTATCTATATATATGAGAACTCTGCACAATTAATTTTTTTATAAAATTATTCTTTTTGGAAGGGTGTTTGATTTTCTTGCAATCTTAGTGTGCAGAGATAAAAAGTTCAAAAAATCAATCATTTATCGGCAAAAATGTGGTTTTGCCTATTCTTGACTTTTGGTCAAATTTGCTTTGCAAATTTTCCATGAGCCCATGCACAATGAATTGTGCAGAGGACTCATATATAGTTCTTTAGACATTCTAAAAAAGTGTCTAAACAATCTAATTTTAATGAATAAAACATAAAAGTACCGCGTTTTTCATAAGAAATAATATCTGCCTCTTTCAGCACATTTAAATGCCTTGAAATAGTGGAAATATCATCTCCAATAAGCTCTTGCAAGTCACAAACACATTTTTCACCACTTCTAAGCTCATTTACCATAGTTAATCGCGTTGGGTGACCTAGTGCTTTGAAAATTTTAGCTTGTTTTTCAATTAATTCTTTTTTGCCCTCTTCGGAAAGCGTTATATCAAGATATTTTTTCAAATTACTTACCTCTTTCTTTTTCTACTTATTGAGTTTATAAAATACAATTCCATATTTGTATATTTGGCTTTTTATACAAATAGTATTTCTTTTTCTATTTGTCAAGTTTTCTTTTATTTTTAATTTTTTTTTCTTTTAACAACTTTGTTATCAATGTATAATATAGAAAATTATGCATTTTTCTTTTATTATACATTTTCATACTTCACAAAAAAAGCCCCTAAAGGGGCTTTATTAATAACTTTATCTGATATTTAAATTTATTGTTTATATGTG
Organism: uncultured Desulfovibrionaceae bacterium; assembly: GCA_964369985.1. Classification (GTDB taxonomy): domain Bacteria; phylum Desulfobacterota; class Desulfovibrionia; order Desulfovibrionales; family Desulfovibrionaceae; genus CAYJAZ01. The sequence continues at coordinate 9,423 of CAYJHN010000049.1, forward strand.
ATAAATAAATATTTTTTACACATTTTACAAAATATGTAGGCTACAATAAAACCTAAAACACAACCTGCAAAGACATCAGAAAAATAATGTTTTCCTAAATACATGCGTGACCATGAAACCATAAGTGGCAAAAGGAAGATTGAATAGTATTTTTTATCAAAAAAGAAAAATAACACTGTTGCAACAGCCATAGAGTTTGATGCATGCGACGACAAGAAAGACGAAGAGCCATAAAGATTTAAATGCTCTGCCGCTGTGATAATCCATTGTCCATCTAAGTAGTAATACACTCCTTCTAAGGCCTGATGTGGTCTTGGACGGCTGGCTATGTCTTTAATAATATCTGAAATAATATTTGTTATACCAACAACAGCACCTAAAAAAGCAGGAAATTGAATAAATCGTGAAAATTTATATCTGCCATTTTTTTTTAAATATATGAGATAGGCTGCTATAAAGAATATCAGAAGAACAACTAAGTAGATTGTTTCAGAAAAAATAGGAAGTATTAAATCGAAAAAAGCACTTCTAAAATCTACATTAAAGAAGTGCTGAACTTTTCTATCTAAAACTATAAATAGTTCTTTTTGCATTGAGTTATTTCTTTGCTATAAATTTATACGGATTTGTTGCAACGCCATTTACGCGAATTTCGTAATGAAGGTGAGGCCCAGTACTTCTGCCAGTTGATCCAACATAGCCAATAACTTGTCCTCTTTTTACTTTATCGCCTTTTTTTACAGCAAATTTACTCATATGAGCATATCTAGTAGAAATACCTGAACCGTGATTTAGTTCAATAAGCAGGCCGTATGCGCCTTTAGTTGAAATAGCTGAAACAATACCATCTCCAGGTGCTATGATAGGAGTGCCTGTAGGGGCAGCTACGTCAATGCCTTTATGATAGTCAGCTTTAGATGAAAACGGTGATTTTCTTCTACCAAAAGCAGAAGTGAGAACGCCTTCTAAAGGCATTAAAGTAGGAATAGAAGCCATTACAGAAATTTTTTCACGCATAGCTACTAAAACTTCTTGTTGGCGAACTTCTTCAATTTTTACTTCAGCTTCTAATTCTTTTAAATAATTTATGATTTGGCGTGTAGCAAGTTCTTGTCTGTGAAGTGGAAGAGAGCCAAGACTTAGGAGATCAGTGTTTGAACCACCTATGTTAGGAGTTACTGCATCTTGTTCCATGTCAGCCATTACTTCTAATTTTGTGTTGAACTGCTGAATGCGTGCAAGAGAATCCTTTAATTTTTGGACCTCTGAAACCATAGCAACAACATTGCCTTGCTTGCCATTATACATAAGCTCGTTTTGTGCAATGTGTGATTTTAATGAAAGGGTTTCATTATAAAACTGCATAAAATATAAGTTACCCGCACATAATCCAAAAATCAAAACAAAAAGTGCAACAACATAAGAACCTCTAAATGTAAGAGTGCGTGCACTTCCAGTTTTTTCTTTG
>CAYJHN010000050.1:0-10828 GCA_964369985.1 uncultured Desulfovibrionaceae bacterium
GTTCACAAAAGCATGGTTTCCCCCTCATTCTTCTAAAAAGTATCTTACTTGAAAGTTCTAAAAAAATCTATTATACTCATACAAATGAGGATAGAATGCAAAGAAAATTAATTATACAAATAGCTCGCTTTGGCGATATTATTCAAACAAGAAGGCTTATTGAAAGCCTCATTCACGAAAATATTGTAAGCGGATTAGAAAAAAACGAAATTTGCTTGTGCGTAGATAAAGCACAAGAAAATTTAGCAAAAATGCTCTACCCTCATATAGAAATCATTGCAATTCATGCTTTTAATGCCTCTGAATTTCAAGTTATATCAGAAAATAGAAAAATCTTTGATTATATTAAAGCAAAAAATTTTGATGAAGTATATACATTAAATTATACAGCATTATCCTACGCTCTTATCAAACTCTTCGATGAGGATAAAGTGCGTGGCTACAGATATTATAACAATCAAGAAGGTAGATCTGCTTGGGACGAACTCGCTTTTAAATACATGATAACAAGAGAGCATTCTCCTCTACATATTACAGATTATTGGGCTTTTTTATCTGATTCTCCTATAGAGCCGCATAAAGTAAATCCATCTGCTTATGAAAAAATGCTTTACTGGCAAGAAGGTAAGGGCAATTTTGAAGTTGGCATTGTTCTTTCTGGACAAGAGGCAAGGCGATCTGTGCCACCAAAAGACTTAGCCTTAATTATACACGTTCTTGCAAGCCGCTTTGACAAGGTAAAATTCAAATTACTTGGCACAGCAAAAGAAGAAGGCTTAGCACAAGATTTTTTTGCAAATCTGCCTAGCAAAACAGCGAGCTTAGTTGAAAATAAAATAGGTAAAACAAATGTAGTTGATCTTTTAAAAATCATAAAAGACAGCGACTTAGTTATTTCACCAGACACTGGTTCCTTACATGCAGCCGCTTTTTATGGAGTGCCTAGCCTCTCATTTTTTTGCTCCTCAGCCTATTGTTATGAAACAGGTGCTTATGGCTTAGGGCATCTTTGTGTGCAATCATCTTTTTCTTGTGCTCCTTGCACTGAATCAAAAAATTGCATGCATACAGACTTATATTGCCACAAACTCTTTTCTTCACCAGCCTTATTTGCAAAATTAGCCAAGCAAAAAACTCAGAAAAAAATGGAAGATTTTGGCTTATTAGAATCTAGCTTTGACGAAATAGGTTTGGACTATTCATTAGTAGATGGCGAAGAAAAACAAAGAGATAAAAGCAAATTACTGAGAAATATCTTATACGAATATAGGTATGGCAAAGCATTTTTACAACAATCAAAAGAAACAGAAGAGATAGCAGGCAAACTTTTTGAAGGGCCTTTTACCTTCTTTTTAAAAGCTAAAGTGTAGGATTAATTATGGCTAAAGCATTAAAAATTCTTTTTGTTCTCCCTATTTATGGTGGCTCGCTTCCTATTGGGCAGTATTGTGTTCAAGCACTGAGGGACTTAGGGCATATAGTTGAAGTTTTTGAAGCGGATAAATTTCAAGAAACATTGAAACTTTTTTCTTCGCTCAATGTTTCAAGCCAAAAAGCCGAATTTATACAAAATACCTTTGCTAACCTCTTGTCAGAATCAATTTACGCAAAAGCAGAACGCTTTGAACCAGATCTTGTTTTTTCAATGGCGCAAGCTCCGCTCACCGCAGTTGTGTTAAAACGCTTTAAAAAAGATAATATTCCAACAGCGATGTGGTTTGTAGAAGATTATAATCTTTTCACTTACTGGCGTGCTTATGCTAATCTTTACAGTTATTTCTTTGTGATTCAAAAAGAGCCTTTCCTCTCTTTACTCAAAGAAAATGGGCATGAAAATGCACACTACCTACCTCTTGCTGCCTTGCCTTCCTTCCATAAAAAACAAGATCTTACACGCGAAGAGGAAGTTAAATATAGTGCAGATCTAGCATTTCTTGGAGCTGGTTATCCAAATAGAAGGCATGAATTTAAAAAGCTTATGTCTGTGAAAAATTTCAAAATTTGGGGATCAGATTGGGATGGTGAAGTGACTTTAAAGCCATTTATCCAAGAAAGTGGTAAAAGAATTGACCCAGAAACTTCTGTAAAAATTTACTCTTCAACCAAGGTTAATCTCAACCTCCATTCAAGTGTAAAACTAGAAAGAAATGAAATAGGCGATTTTGTAAATCCTCGCACATTTGAACTTGCTTCTATCAAGGCTTTTCAACTTGTAGACAGAAGAAGTCTTATGTCAGAACTTTTTGAAACAGAAGGCGAAAACAAAGAACTGATCATCTTTGATTCTTTTGATGAAGTACCTGATCTTCTTCACTATTATCTTAGCAAAAATGATGAAAGAGAAAAACTAGCACAAAGAGCAATGCAAAGAGTGTATAAAGAGCATACCTACCAGCACAGAATGGAAAAAGCTTTAGAAATTATTACACCAAGCTTCGCTCAAAAAACAGATAAAGACCTTGAAATATTAGAAAACTTAGAAGGTATTAATAAAGAAGAACTTCTTGCCCTCTATAAAAAACTCGATATGCCTCTTTCGTCAGATTTTAAAGACATAATCTATGCTTTGCGTAAAGAAAGCAAAAGCTTAGATGGCTTAGAAACCTCTTTACTTTTCTTGGATGAATGGCGTAAGCAGTATGGAAAAAAAGATTAAATTACAAAATTTAGAAAGCAAACAAGCTCATTTTTGCATTAGAACCTGCCATTTTCTTGAAGAAATTGACTTTAGCCTTAAAAACAAAAAATGCCTTATTGCCCTTTCAGGCGGTGCTGATAGCACTGCTCTCTTACTTTTTTTGCATTTGATTCAAGAAAAGTACCAATTAAAACTTTTTGCCTTACACATAGATCATGCATTAAGAGAAGAATCAGCAAAAGAAGCAAATGAAGTAAAAAAACTCTGCGAAGAGTTTGAGATTCCATGCGAAATTGCACGTATAGATATTAATCAAAAAGCCAAAGAATGGAAAAAAGGCATAGAAGAAAGCGCACGCATAGCTCGCTATCATGCTCTTGAAAACAAAAGACAGGAGCTTGATTTTGATTATATTTTCTTGGGGCATCATTTAAATGATTTAGCCGAAGATGTGATTATGCGTCAAATAAGAGGCACAAGCCTTGAGCAAAGCATTGGCATGCAAGCAACTGATAATATTAGAAAAATTTGCAGACCATTTTTATTAACTGAAAAAGAAGATCTACTTTTATTTCTCAACTCCTGTTCCCTTACTTATATTGAAGACGCATCAAACTTGAGCGACATTTACATGAGAAACAGAGTAAGAATGGATATTCTTCCTTTATTTTTAAAAGAAAATCCATCCTTTTTAAAAAATATAAAAAACAATTGGAAGCAAGGACAAGTAGACAAAGATTATTGGCAAAAAAGATGTGATACTTTTTGTACTATTGATATAGACAGCTCTCTTTTTCAATTAGAAAGGAAAACTTTTATACTTGAAGAAAAAGCACTTAGATTAAGGATACTTACACAAATTATAAAAAAACTTTCTAGCCAACCACAAGCAGAACAAATATTGCATTTAGATAAACTTATTTGTGATAATCAAAGCAATAAGCAAATGCATATCAACAAGAAATTAAAAATCTATATAAAGAAAAACTCAGTCTTATTTGAAAAGCATTAGGAAACAGCATGCCAAGCCAATTATCAGAAAAACAGCAACTTATAGATAAGCATAAAAGAAAAGTTTCGTATTTACGCATATCTATCACAGATAGATGTAATTTTACTTGTATGTATTGCAGAGATAGCAGTGAATATATTGCCCATGAAAATATTTTACGCTTTGAAGAAATTGAAAGATGCATAGCACTTTTTGCAAAGCAAGGCATTGAAAAAATACGCTTTACTGGTGGCGAACCCTTTGTGCGTAAAGGCTTTTTAGATTTTTTATTGCGCGTGCATAAAAGTCACCCTGAACTTGAACTGTGCATAACAAGCAATGGTACTTTCAGTCATAGTCACATTCCACTTTTAAAAGAAAGCAAAGTAAGAATCAACCTCTCACTCGATTCATTCAATAGAGAAAACTTCAAGAAAATCACTGGTAAAGACTGCTATCATCAAGTAATTGAAAACACACACGCACTTTTAGAAAATGGCATAAAGTTAAAAATAAATGCAGTTGCTTTAAAAAACATAAATAGCCATGAACTCGAAGATTTTGTAAATTTTGCAAGAAATAATGATGTTGATGTACGCTTTATTGAATTTATGCCTATGGGTGAAGATACCAAGTGGAACAATAGCCTCTTTTGGCCTGCACAAGAAATTATTGAGCAAGCCTCAAACTTTGCTACACTTCATGCAATAAATAGCAATTATCTCACTTCTGGCCCAGCAAAAATGTATGAAATTAAAGATGGACTTGGGCGTTTTGGTGTCATCACCCCTCTTTCTTCGCATTTTTGCTCGCAATGCAATAGGCTTAGACTTACTTCAGAAGGCAATCTAAGAACCTGCCTTTTTGATGATAAAGAATACGCACTCAAACCCTTATTAAGTAATAAAGAAATAAGCGACAATGAACTTATTAGCTTTATTCAGCAAGCAACAAGAAATAAGAAAATCGGTGCTCATATTCTTGAAAACAGTAAGAATGAAATAGCCAAGACAAAGATGGTTTCTATAGGTGGTTAAATATTTTTTTTTGAGGGGAAAAACCACACTTTGAAAAGTGAGGTTTTTCCCTAACTTTATTCTAATTTGTTTCGCCACGCTGTGGACGAAACCTCGCTTACAAGAGACGTGGCTCTTGTTTCACTCGCTAAAGCCTTTGTTCGTTACACTCACTTTTTTTTATAATATTTTCAATAGATAGCGTGTAAACTAGAATAAAGTATTTCCCCTCAAACTCCCCTTTTCCTTACAAACTTTTTAACATAAGCATTATTTCATGTTTTATAGTATTTGATTCCTATATCCTCACCTAAGCTGTGGAGGGAACGCCCTCTTAAAAGGAGGAGGGGGAAACCTTGTCTTTTGTTCACAAAAGCGTGCTTTCCCCCTCTCAATAAGTAAATTACATAGCTAAAGCAGTTTATGCTTTCAAGAAATTTGATTTTTCTTCAATTGCTCTAATTGTGTGCATAAATTGTGAGCCAAGTTTTGTTTTCTTTGAAATTTCCACTTCAACTGAGCTTATTGCTTTTGAAATTGTGGAATGTTTTTTATTAAATTTATCACCAATATCTTGTAATGTCATGCTAAAATGCTTTCTAATAAGATAGTAAGCTGTGTTTCTTGCCATAACATATTCATTTTTTCTTGAACGTGAAAACATTTGCTGTTCAGAGATATCATAGCAAGAACATACAAGTTTAAGTAATTCATTTAAACAAAGTTCTGGATTACGCGGAGCAACATTTGCAATAATGCTATAGGCTAAATCTTCTGTGATAGGAAGGTTTAGAGCCTGTGCTCTAAGCAATAAATTGTTGAGTGAAGACTCAAGCAATCTGATATCACCATCTATTTGTTTTGCAAATAAATCAGCAACACTTTCTGGAAGTACAAAGTTTTTCAAAGAGGCTTTTTTGAGAAGCATTTCTTTTTTTGTATCAAAATCAGGATATTCCAATGATGCAACAAAGCCTGAATTAAAACGAGAAGCAAGTGAAGAATCTACATTATGCATATCTTTTGGAGCAAAAGAAGAAGTAAATACTACTCTTGCGCCCTTATTTTGCATTCTGTCAATGATTGCAAGCAATTCTTCTTGTGTAGAAGTTTTTTTGCCCACATTGAAAAAATGTACATCTTCAAGCAAAAGAAGGTCTAATGAATTAAAACGTTCTTTGAATTGCGGCATGGTGTGAAAGTGGTTAGCAAGAAAAAATTGACTAGCAAATTCTTGTGCAGTAAGATAAGCCATATTAAGCTTATTTTGCTTGCTTTCAACAAACATAGCCTTGCCAAGTGCTTGCGTGAGATGAGTTTTTCCAAGCCCTGGAGCTGAAGAAAGAAAAAGCATTTCACAAAGCGGATCAGATTTAACAATGCTCCTAGCAGCAGCATGTGCGAGTAGATTGCACTGCCCAACCACAAATGTATCAAATGAATGTTTCATTTTGTTGATATAAGATTCGCTAGGGCTCATGCGTGTCACAGGCATAGAAATAGGGAGAATGTCCTGCCCAATTACTTGCCCCTGACTTGCAAGAACAGTAGGAGCAGAAGCGACATTCGTCACAACTTCATTTGCTGTGTAAGTTTTTAAATCTTCATCAACCAAAACTTCAACTTCAACTTCAAAACCCAATGTATCCCTTGAAACTTTACGAATAAGCCCTACATGCTTATTCTTTATCCAATTTGCTACATATTGAGACTTTGCCTTTAGGCATAGTCTTGGTGGATTAGCTTTAGTGTCAAGCTCGCCGTGCAGCGGCTTTAACCAAACCTTAAATTCACCTTCTGATAATTCAGCTGCTAACTCTAATTGAGAAAGTATATTCGACCATTGTTTTTCCATGCCTTTGTTCTAACTTTAACAAACTTTTATAACAAGTGCCCTAATCAAAAAAAAGGCTTTTGCTTATACTCTTAAATCAATAGCTCATAAAACCTAATAACATTCTAATTTTATTGAACTTTATTTTTTTTGCTCCTTTTTTTCTAAAATAGGCACTAGTCTTTTATTCATCACACTTTTAGGCTAAAAATATTTTTTATTCACTTTTATAAAAGTTTTTTATACACAGCTAAAAAAAAATATACCTCAATTTTACTCTATTTTACTCACGATTACTCAATTTTGAATTTTAAATAATTTAGTATATTTAATAAAAAAGATAGAAATTCTCTAGAAAAAGTCTAATTTCGTTCTCTACTAACTCATTGTAAAGACTATCGAAAAAACTTATTTCACTATCAAACTTATTGAAGTTTTTAAATAAATCAAAAAAACAAAAGCAAAAAATGAAGTTTTTTACTTTTTAATACTAGAATAACAGCCAATTAGGGCAAAGTCTTTTATTTTTTCTTTATTATTGACGAGCCATGTAAATTTTATTAAAATTAATCATCAAATAAAAGAGAAAGAAATATTTATGAAAAAAATAATACAAGCAAGCCTTTTTGATAATCAGCCTAGTGTGCAAGAGAGCGGCCGCTATAAATGGCTTCTACAGCTCATTGCAAAACATAACCACCTCTACCACACTCTTGATGCTCCTGAAATTTCAGACGAAGAATACGACTCCCTCTATAAAGAGCTATTTGAGCTTGAAGAAAAATTTCCACAACTTATAGATAAAAATTCTCCAACAAAGAAGGTTGGCTCTACTCTTTTGTCAAGCCTAGCACAAAAAGAACATAGTAGTAGAATGTATGGTTTAGACAATGTTTTTGATAAAGAAGAATATCTTGCCTTTATGCAAAAAATGAAAAATATTGAAAACAAAGGCAATTTTGAACTTTTTGCCGATCTAAAACTCGATGGCTTGGCTTGTGAACTTGTGTATGAAAAAGGCAAGCTTGTGCTTGCACTTACTCGCGGAGATGGTATCATTGGTGAAGATATCACCCATGCAGCAAAGCTTATACAAAACATTCCGCAAGAGCTTACTTCTATTGACATACCTGATTTACTTGAAGTGCGTGGAGAAGTGCTCTTTTTTAAAGAAGACTTCAAAAAACTCAACGCACAGCAAGAGGCAATGGGTTTAGCCCCCTTCAAAAATGCAAGAAATGCCGCCGCTGGCACATTAAGACAATTAGATCTAAAGAAAATCGCCTCTAGGCCTTTACGTTTTATGGCCTATGCCACTACATTAAAGGGATATAAAAATTGGGAAAGCCAAGCCGACACAATGAGCAATTTGCGTGTGCTTGGTTTTCACTCCTCTTCTATGTTTGAAAAAATCCAATCAGCAGAAGAAGCTTTTAATTTCTACCAAAAAATTGAAGTTCAAAGAGAAGAACTGCCTTTTGAAATTGATGGAATTGTATTCAAAATCAATGATCTAGAACTACAAGAAGCACTTGGATATACAGCAAGAGCTCCGCGTTTTGCTTTTGCTTGGAAATTTGCTGCACAAAAAGCCTATACAAAATTAAAAGCAATACATATTCAAATAGGCAGAACTGGAGTTCTCACTCCTGTTGCTGAACTAGAACCTGTTTTGCTTGGCGGAGTTGTGGTTTCTTCTGCTTCATTGCACAACGAAGACGAAATCAAAAAATTAGACGTGCGTATCAACGACACTGTTCTTGTGCAAAGAGCTGGAGATGTTATTCCAAAAATAATTGAAGTAGACGCAAGCAAAAGAGATGAAAATTCAAAACCTTATGATTTTCCACACACTTGCCCTATTTGCCTTTCGCAAGCTTTTAGAGAAGAGGGAGATTCAGCATGGTATTGTTTAAATCTTTCCTGTCCTCAAATCCGCATAAGAGCTATACAACATTTTGTGAGCAAGGCAGGCTTAGATATTGACGGTGTTGGGCCAAAATGGATTGAAAGGCTGATTTCATCAAATGCCATCAAAACCGTAGCCGACCTTTTCAAACTCACAGAAAAAGAACTTATGCAATTTGAAAATGTGAAAGAAAAAAGCGCTCTAAACTTTATTGATAGCCTTGAAGAAGCAAAGAAAAAAGCTAGCTTACACAAATTTATTGCAGCACTTGGCATAAGACATATTGGCGAACAAACAGCCCTTAGCCTTGCTCAAAAATATAAAAATATAGATGCAATCATAGATGTTTCAAGAAATAGACCTAGCGAATTACTTTTAATTCAAGACATTGGCGAACAAGTATGCCAATCACTCAATGCCTTCTTCCTAAATGATGAAAACTGCCAAATCATCAAAGAATTGCAGTCTTTTGGCATAAATCCAATACAAGAAGAAACAAAGAGCGAAAGCAACCTGCTAGAAGGCAAAAAAATACTTTTCACAGGCACACTCTCAAGGCCACGTTCTTTTTATGAAAATCTTGTTGAAAAACATGGCGGACAAAAAGCAAATTCCGTGTCAAAAAACCTCGATATACTTGTTGTTGGTGACAATGCTGGTTCAAAATTAGAAAAGGCTGAAAAGCTCGGTATCACACTTTATACAGAAGAAGAATTTTTAACGCATATTAATGAATAAAATCTTTGAATTACGAAGTTAATCTTTTACTTTAATCAGAATTATCCTAAAAAGGGAAATTTGAAAAAAACTATATTAAACAAAAAAAGGCAGAATCAACTGCCTTTTGCTCATAGATAGATTAACATAAATAGATTCGTTTCGCCACCTTGTGGACGAAACCTCGCTTACAAGAGGCGTCGCTCTTGTGAGTTCGCGTGGGGATAATCCCCAAAGAATGTGTTCGCTCCGCTCTCATGCTCTTAAACAAAAAAAGGCAGAATCAACTGCCTTTTGCTCATAGATAGATTAACTATGAGGTAAACTAAATGTTTAAGAAATTTCCAAAGCCAAGTGGGGTTTTGTTAAAGATTAAGGATTATTAGAGTGAATATTAATTGATAAATTTATTATTCTTTTATGAATTTACTGTAAAAGTTTTCTTTTATTTTGCTTTTGAGCAAGTAATCTTTGTAAAACAGGATCTTCGTCTTCTGAAATAGGTTCAACTACTGTATTTTCAGTATTTTTTATACTATGCGATGTCTTCATTGTTCTTGCATGTGAAAGCTTGTTAATTTGGCTAGCCTTTGTCACTGTATTTTCGAGATTAATTTCAGCTTCCGCCATTTGCTGTGCACCTATAAGATCAAGCAATTCTTCTGTGTCGTCTTCTGCATGATGCTCTTGCACATATTCTTTAACACTTGGAATTTCGTGCTTTTGTTCAAAAGTTGTAGTAAAATTATCACGCACATCTCTTGACTCTCTTTCAAAAACAACAGCTGTTCCAAAACATGAAAAGAATTTACTGCCATCAGGGTGGAAAGCAATGTTTTCATTATAAGCTATAATCGCCTGCCCGCCCTTGTTTTGAGCCATCGCAGCCATGCCGTAAAAAGCTTCGTCTGCATCATAGCCTCTACAACAAACAAGACCTAAAACTTTTGCTATCTTTCTATCTGCTATTTCTTGCGTTGTCACAACAGGAAATCTGCCTAATTTAAAAAGCTCTTTCACTTTTTCAACGCTAGAAATTTGCATATTTTTCTTTGTTTTTTCTGTTTTATCATTTCCAAGTAAGAAGAACATATTTCAACTCCTTATTTTGTTATTTATCTTTTTTGTCAAAAATTTGAATTTTTATTTCATCTATGATTTTTATTATGCAATGAACGTGCCAAAAGTAAAACTCAAAAAAATAAAGCCCTTACAAAACATAAGGGCTCTACTATTTTTTATAAATATGTCAAAAAAACTATTATGTACGTGGCTCTTCTTCTTTAATAATCTGAAATGATTTATTAAATTTAACTGTACCAGGAATTCCCCAATACTTTGTCACACCAGCAACTGTGCATGGCAATAAATCGTCTATATCAGTGTCAAGCACAAGAACATCACCTGTTTTCAGCCTTAACAGCTGATTTCCCGTGATTTGTGTATTTCCAACTTGTACTTTTAGTTCAATAGGTGTTTCAAGCAGTCTTTCTTTTAATCTTGCAACCCAAGTATGGTCAACTTCTAATCTTTCTGTTTGGAAAGAAGCGTGCAATTTCGAACGGATAGGTTCAATAGTTGCGTAAGGAAGACAAACCACCATAGAGCCAATAGCACTATCAAGTTCAACTTCAAAATTGATAACAACCACAACATCAGAAGGCGGAACAATAGCCGCAAACTGTGGATTTATTTCACTTCTTACAAGTTCAAGTTTAACATC
>CAYJHN010000051.1:0-6202 GCA_964369985.1 uncultured Desulfovibrionaceae bacterium
GCACATTTGGAAAAGTGCACTTTGTTATTAAAGTGTAGGCACATTTTTGTAGAAATGTCCTTTCATATTTATTGTGCTTTGAAGTATTTTATTCCGTCATCGGGGATAAAAAATGTTCTTATAATGCCTTGTGGTGAAAGAACAACAAATTCCCCTGTTTCTGTATTGAAGTAGGCAATGTCATTATCTTCTTGTTTTGTATGTATATTTTTTCCTTTTATCACTTCGTTAGCTCTTTTTAAATATTCGTTAGCATTTTTAAAACCCATTTCTATACCGTGTTTTTTGAAGTGGGAATCTAGTGAGTCTTTATTTTTAAAGCTAAATTCCTGTTGTGATATATGAGCGCTTTCACTTTGGTATTTATTTAAATAATCTGAAATATAAACACCAGTCATAATAGCAAAAACTATGGTCAATACAATAAATCTTATTTTTCTTTGCATATCTTTTCCTTGTATACTTTTGAGTAAGTATATAAAAAAATGGAAAAAAATCAATAAAATATTTATTTCATTTCTTCTTTATAAAATAAATGTGATGCAAAAAATACATTCTCGCATAAAACTTTACTTTTAAATAATTTTTAACTAGCTAAAAATAACATAATAATGTATGATTAGTGCAAAAATAAATACAATGAAGTGCTATTGTAAGTAGTAGGATTGAGGATAGTATTTATAATATATTGATTTTATTGCTAATTTAAACTTTATATGGCTTTTAGCACTGCATATAGGAGAAAATTTCATGAAATTTACTCAGAAAGCATGGAAGAGGATAATTTTCTTTACCTTCTTTTTCTTCTTTTCTTTGACTACTTTATTGTGTTTTGATGTGTATAGTAATGAAGATATTCAAGAAAATAAGTATGTTGGCGTAGATGCCTGTGCTGATTGTCATTATGAAATTGTAGAGATTTATAATAAAACCTCCTCAAAAGCACAGAGTAATGAAAGTGTACTTGTTATGCGAGAAAAGCTCACGGAAAAAGAATTTCAAGAATGTCTTTCTTGTCATACAACTGGTTATGGCGAAGAAAGTGGTTTTGTGAGCTTTGAGCAAACTCCTCACCTTGCGGTTGTTGGCTGCGAATCTTGTCATGGAATGGGCTATTTACACACAATTGAGGGAAGTGTTGAGACTATTATGAGAACTCCTGCTTTAGAATTATGTGAAACATGTCACGATGATTCAAGAGTTAATCGCATAAAGTATGATGGCAGAATACATGCTGGTGGACATTAAACACTGAACTAAAGATGAGGAAATAGTATGCTCAATATTAATAAACATATAGGTAGAAAATTTTCATTTTTAATGACGCTCATGTTGTTTATTGTTATAAGTATATCAGTAGTTTTGCTTGCCTACGCAAATAGAGAAAGATCTGTTCAGCAAATGGAGCATGAGTCAAAAGTAACAGAAGAGCTTATTCAAAGTATAATTTATCGCCCTATGATGGCAGGTGATGATGCATTGACACGTGAAGAGTTTTCCTTCTTGGGTGAAAAAAATCCAAATATGCAGATGTATATGTCTAGTTTTTTAGATAAAGTCACTTATTCAACTGAAGAAAATGTGGAAGATAAAAAAATCTCAGAGACAAATATTCCGCCTGCTGTTATAGAAGAGGCAGAGCGTGCTATCAAGGAAAAGCTTTATTTTACACATATTACCGAACATGAAGGGCGATGGTATTTTAGCAAGGTAAGTAGTATTACGAATGAAAAAAACTGTTACCATTGCCATGGTTCTTCGCAACCAATACTAGGGCAATTTACAATAATTAATGATGTAACTTTGCTTATGACAGAGCTGAGAAATTTTTCATATATAACTGTTGCCGCTGGGTTTGCTGTTATTTTGTTAATGGTAATTTTAGTTAACTACTTTGTGCGTGAAGTTATTGTGAAACGTCTTAATAAAATACGCGATATCAGTAGTGAAGTAAGTCAGGGTAACTTTAATGCAGATTTCAGTGTTTCTGGAAGTGATGAATTTTTTACTTTGAGCGAAAATATTGGAATTATGGTAAAAAATCTTAAGAAGGAAATGGGTTTTTCTAAGAGTGTTCTTGATGGTATGTCTGTTCCTTATCTTATTATTGACACAGAAACAAGAGTAACTGCCTGCAATAAGGCAATATTAGAGGCCTTTGGTGCGGACTTTTTACCTGAGCAATGTCTTAATGTGCCTTTAAAGGAGTTTACAAATCAGGTTGGTATTGGTTTGTCTATTCTTACAGATGTGCTCGCAACGGAAAATGAAACTATAGATAAACCACTTTACTTTAAAAACTTAAAGCAAATTGATAAAAATTTTCTTATTACTTCTAGCCCTTTATATGATTTAGATCATCAATTAATAGGTGCTTTTGCTATTGGTGTAGATGTTACAGCTATAACAGAAGAGCAGAAAAGAGCAGAAAATCAAAGTGCACGCATGCAAGAAAATGCTGTGTCTGCTAGTGAAGTTTCATTAGCTGTTGCAGAGAATTCAAATCTACTTTCAACGCAAGTTAACACAGCTCAAAAAGCTGCTTTAGATATTTTATCGCAAACTCAAAAATCGGTAAATGCTTGTGAAAACATGCAGTCTAGCTCTGTTGCAGTAAGTGAAAAAGCAATATATGCCTCAGAAATGGCAGAAAATGCAACTTCAGAAGCAGATAATGGACGTAAAGTTGTTGAAAATGCGGTAAATTGTATTGAAAATGTTATGGGTGAAGTAAATTTACTTGCAAATAATATGGAGATTTTGAAAAATCAAACAACTGAAATTATAAACATTATTTCTGTTATTGACGAGATTGCTGATCAAACTAACTTGCTTGCATTAAATGCCGCTATAGAGGCCGCTCGTGCGGGTGATGCGGGGCGTGGATTTGCTGTTGTTGCAGATGAAGTACGTAAACTTGCTGAAAAAACACAAGAAGCAACAAAGCATGTAAATGAAAGCATCAATAATATTACTAGTGGTATTGGTAGCGCAACCGAAGGGACAAATAAAACTCTCACACTTATGAAAACAGCAACAGAATTTTCACAACAATCTGGTGATGCACTTAATCGCATACATACAATGATAGAAAGCACATCAGAAAATATTTCGCTTATGTCAAAAGAAGCTTTGGCTCAAATAAGCACAGTTGAGAGTATGAGTGAAGATATTGGCATAATTAATACTATTGGTTCTAGCACAGTTGAAGCAATGAAAGTTGCATCTGATGCAGTAGTAGAATTAGATTTAACAGTGCAAAGGTTAAATAATATTATTAAAAAAATGGAATAGGCGAAATATTTATTTCTTGACATATTTTGTGTGTTCGTATAGTGTAATCTTAACTTATTGATGGATTTGTTGTTTATTTAAGCTTTTCCTCAAAAGTGAGAAGTTTTGAGCGCTTCGTAGATACGAGATTATTGTCAGTATCATTATGCTTACGCATCTATAGCGATAGTAAGCGGAAAAAGTTGTGATTCTAGTGTATTAGACACAAACTCTTCCATTTTGTTTATACAATTCATTGATTTTATAGCTTAGATTAAAGTTTAATTTAGTTTAAATTTTATGATGAAGAAAATCTCTTAAAACTTTTAATTATTCTATTAAAGGAATATATTATGGCAAATTTAATTTTAAATGTCCCTGTTGCAAATCAAAATGTTTTATTAGGAGTAACAGATAATATCACAAGTATTGATTTGGACTTTCCTATTGGTGATGCGCTTTTTGAAAGAGTTGATAATAATTTAGAAATTTATTTTGAAGACTCTGCATCTAGTATTATTTTAGAGGATTTTTACACAACATACAATAGTGACAATCTGCCTGACTTTCTTGTAGATAATAGCGTGCTTAGTGGTGGAGATTTTTTTGCTGCTTTAGATTCTAGTCTTATGCCTGCTGCTGGCGACGCGGCAACAACTCCTTCTAATGATGGTTTGAATTTTGGCTCTTTTAATCAAGATTCACTTGCGAGCGGTCTTGATTCCTTTAGTGATACTACTGGTGGTTCAAACTATGGTAGAGAAAATTTTGATGGTGTTTTTGCAAGCGATGCTGGTATAGATAATGTTTTATTAGCAGCAGGTGATATTCCAAATATACCTTCTCTTCCTCCATTAGAGCCTTCTGTTGTAGTTACTCGTGAAGTAACAGAAGGTTTTGCAACAAATGTTCAATCATTTGGTGCTGATAAAGCAATGATACTTGGAGAGCTTGGCTTTGCAGCAGACGCAAATCCTAACTTTACTTATGAAGCTGGTGCTTATGATGTTGGTGCCTATAATCCAAGTAAAAAAGTAACAAGCCTGCAATTTGATGGATTTAATATTTCAGCACAGATTGTAGAATTTAGTGACGACAATTCTTCTTATAAAACAGTTGACAACCCGTCTAGTTTAACCTTTGTATATAGAGAAGACAATTCAGACGGCATTGATTCAAGTGCTGGTTTAGGCCTTACTTCAAATGATGATAAAAATAACAGTAAATACGAAACTGGCTTCAACAGTGGAACAAACGAAGCTGAGATGTTTGTCATTAAATTAGACGAAGGTAAAACATCAGATAAAGTAGAAATAAATCTTGGCACTTTCTTTGGTGCACATAGTGCTGATTCTGTTGCAGAAACTGCATTAATCGAATTTTATGATATCAATGGAAACTTGATTCACTCTGAAATAATTACAAGCACAACTTTAACTGGTAGTCAAAGTTTTACCTTTGAAGTAGATAATTTCCATGAAATAAGACTTGCGCCATCTGATAATGGCACAAATAGCAGTGATTTCACTCTTGAAGGTATAAATATTTCTGATACTGTTCAAACTGTGAGTGGTGAAATTGAAGTTGAAAACTTTGGTGAAGGCCATGAATATGAAATTGGTTCTGTGAACGGCGTAGATGTTTCTGACTTGTTCCAAACTGGTACTTTCAGTGTTGATGGTGTAGGTTATGTGTATACAAAAACTAATAATTCATTTACTTTATTTGATAATGGTGAAGAGCTTTTTAGTATAGAAGTATCTTCTAATGGTAAGTACACTATTACTGAACACCAAGAAATGCCTTTTGACTTAGAAGTGACTTTTGATGTGACAAATAGTGCTGGTGAAGAAATGAGAACAGATCCTATGGGATTAACTGAAGAAGGTAGTCTTATTGACTTAACAATGCTCTCTTCAGATCCTAGTCTTGCACAAATTCAAACAAACGATGCTCCTCCTGTTGCTCCAATTTCAGATGAGCTTCCATTAGAGCATACTTCTGATATGGGTTTTGATAATGGCATAGACGATAATAGTGGCTTTATAAATATTTAGCTTTTATGTTCCAAATAATGAACAAATAATTTAAACCGCCTTTTAGAAATTAAAGGGCGGTTTTTTTATATTCTGCTTTATTATTTTTACTAAAAGCAAAGCATTCTTTTGCAAAAATGTAAATTATCCTACTTATAGAATATCTTTTTAATGTTTTCTTGAAACATATTTAATATGCGCTAGTCTTTTTCTTACTGTGTATGCCTTATATATTTTTTGTAAGAATCTATAGTTTACAAGGCAAACTATGCCAATAAATATACCAAGCGTGCCTAATACAATGCTTAATTTCAAAGGTTCGTCGTAAAAAATAATTCCTGAAGCAATGGCCATTACGGTAGAGAGGTTTATGAATACGCCAGCAATGCTTGGCCCCATAATCTTTACACCATAATTCCATAAAAGTATGCCAGCCATAGCTGAAACCCATACAGAATAAGTAAGGGAAACAACAAGTTCTGTTGTTATTTGTGGCATAATAAGCTGATCTGTGAAAAAGGCATATATAGCGTTGAAAGCAATGCCAAATAAACTTGACCATGCAACAAGTTCTGGTAGAGATATTTCACGCAAAAGTTTAGCACTTTCAATGGTATAAAGAGCCCAGCCTATTTGTGCAAACAAGAAAATAAGATCACCTTTATTAAAATTCATGTCTAAAATAGTGGCTAAAACTCCGTCAGTAAGAATATAGACAGTGCTTAGTAAAATAATCAAAATACCAATCCACTGAATAGCTAACATCCTTTCTTTATAAAATAAAAACGATATCATAGCAATAAAAAAGGGAACAGTTGCGTTAAAAATACCCATATTACTTATAGTTGAATATTGTAAACCAATAAGCAAACTTGTATTATTAATACAAATTG
>CAYJHN010000051.1:6212-10687 GCA_964369985.1 uncultured Desulfovibrionaceae bacterium
CAAGCATAGCAAGCTTTTCTAGATGAATAAGTTTTGGAAGACGCAACTTTTTTGTGACAGCAAGAAAAACAAAGATTGTCATTGAGCTTAGCAAAAATCGTATAATAGTAAAGGTTATTGCATTACCATAAGAGAGAAGGATTTTTAAAGTGATTGGATTTAATGCCCAAAAAAAGGCTGCCGATGAGAGTGATAGAAGTGCTTTGGCTTTTGTTTGCATGTCATCCTCAATGTCTATATTTGAGTGGAACTTACGCCTTAATAAAAGAAATGTAAACATCTTTTTTTTATTTTCTAAGTTGCTAAGAATACAATCTTTTTTTGCAATCTTCTGTTTATGGTAGCAAGAAAGAAACTTGCTTTTTGAAAAAAAATAGTTTAGCTTTAGTACACATATTATTCATACATTAAATCAAAACTTTTATTCAAGCTCTTTGGAGGGCAAGCTATATGACTAATTTTTTATCAAATAA
Organism: uncultured Desulfovibrionaceae bacterium; assembly: GCA_964369985.1. GTDB lineage: Bacteria > Desulfobacterota > Desulfovibrionia > Desulfovibrionales > Desulfovibrionaceae > CAYJAZ01. Next base: position 6,686 of record CAYJHN010000051.1, read on the forward strand.
ATTTTTTACCTCTTCGCTAATTTGTTGCAGTATGCTTTTTGCTTCATTTACGATGACTGATTTTTCAGAAAATGCCTATGCAAATCCAAATACAGAAGTCTTAGAAAATCAAGATTACAGAGACTTACTAAAAAGAGCTGATGCTGACGATCCAGATGCCTTATATCAGCTTGCAGACATGTTCTACTATGGCGAAAGTATTCCACAAAATATAGATAGAGCCTTTGATTATGCAAAGCGTTCTGCAAGAAGAAATTTCCCACAAGCTCACACCCTTCTTGGTGACCTTTACATGCAAAGAGATCCTGCAACAGGCGAACCAAATCCGCAAAAAGCTATTGAAAGTTATAATAAGGCTGTGTCTTTAAAGGATAATTATGCTTTATATAGATTGGCAAATATCTATTATGAAGGCGAAGGCATTCCAAAAGACTTAAATAAAGCCTATTCTTTTTATTCAAAAGCTGCAAATAGCGGAAATGTTGGTGCAAAGCATAAAATAATGGAAATGACCTATAAAGGTGAAGGTGTTGCAAAAAACCCGAGCAAGGTTTTTCCTTATTATTTAAATCGTGCAAAAAACAATGATATGTACGCACAAAATATTGTTGCAAAAATGTATTTAGCTGGCGAAGGTACAAGGTCAGATATGTCTAAAGCTAAAGAATTTTTCAAAAAATCTGCTTTAAGTGGAAATGCTGAATCTCAACATCTTTATGCAAAAATGCTTTTTGAAGCAAATGAATTAAAAGACGAAGCTTATGCTTTTGCAAAACTTGCAGAAAAATTTGAATCAAGTGAAGAATATAAAAAGCTTGTAAAAGATATTGAAAGAAAGCTTTCTAGCAAGGATAAAAAAGCTGGGCAAGCTATGTATAATAAATTGTATAAAGAAATAATAAAAAGATAATAATATCCAGTTATAAAGATAAAAAAGATTTTGTACTTTTATGTGCAAAATCTTTTTTTTAAAATGATCTAAGCTCATTAGGAAAAAATAGAAAAAATTGGAAAATCACCTCACTTCCCACCTCACTTCCCACCTAAATCCAATTTATTATTTTGCTTAAACAACTAATATGTTTATTTAAAAGTATTTTTACGCATTGCTAAACAATATTTAGCTTAAAGCATGCTTTGATACGGTGAGTTAAAAAGTTTTTTGGAAGGAAGGGGAGTGTTTAAGAGGGGGAAAACTTGTCTTTTGTTCACAAAAGCATGCTTTCCCCCTCTCAAGAGAGTAGATTTTACTTACAAAGGGCGAGGGGAATTTCAGCCCAATTGCTTGTGCAGGCAGGCGATTTATGCTTTTGTTTCATGTGCCAAATCGCTTTTTTTTCACCTTCTGCAGCAAAATAAAGGCTTTTTTTGCCAAATTTATGATTTATGCTATCTAGTGTTTTCATAAGTGATTGAGATTTGATATTTTTTTCTTCATTTTCAGCAAGGCAAGAAAAAAGAGAAGGCTGTCGATGATTGCTTTTCACTAAGTCAAAAAGCATGATTCCAGCTTTTGCATAGGCATGGCCTTCTTTATAAATAATATCAAGAGCGGCTTTTGCGGCAAATAAAAAATCTCTTGAATCTGCAGTTGCTTCAGTAAAAGTGTATTGTAGGCTAGGGGAATAAAATTCTTTTTCTGAATGTTTTGAGGTTCTTATATGTATTTGAATAGCTCTTGCTAACAAGTTTTCTCTGCGTAATTTCATGCCCGCATTTGCTGCAAAATAAGAGAGTGCTTCTTCTAAATCCTTTTTTAAGTAGATTTTATTTGCAAAAGAACGAGAAGAAACAAGGCTTTTTCTTGCTCTATCATCATTTTTTTCTTCTTTTTCATTAAAACCAATGCTTGAAATTTCAATAGCTTCGATTCCACGTAGTTCTAAAACAGTGTTCCAGCCAGTGACAGTGAGATTTTTTCTTATCCAATTATCATTGGCATTTTTTAATTGTAGGGCATTTGTAATGCCATTTTCTTGGAGTTTTTTTGCTGAACGCCTGCCTATTCCCCACACTTCTTCTACAGGAATTTTTTCAAGGTAAGAAGGAAATTTTTTATCATCTACATCAAGATAATAGACTCCAGAGGCTTTTTTCGCTAAATAATTTGCAAGTTTTGCTAAAGTTCTTGTTTGTCCTAAACCAATGGAAACCTGTACATTTAGCCAAGAAAAAACTCTTTCACGAATAGAAAAAATCAATTCTTTTGCGTTTGAGCAAAGTGTTTTATCTAAATTTATAAAGGCTTCGTCAATAGAATATTGTTCGACATCAGGACAAAAATCTTCAAGAATAGACATGATTCTTTGTGAAATATCGCCATAAAGTGCGTAATTTGATGAAAAAACAGCAACATTATGTTTTTCAAGCTCTTTTTGGACTTTGAAATAGGGCACAGCCATGCTTATGCCTAATGCTTTTGCTTCTTTTGAGCGTGCCACAATACAGCCATCGTTGTTTGATAAAACAACAAGTGGCCTATCAGCAAGGTCAGGGCGAAATATTTTCTCGCAAGAAGCATAGAAATTATTTGCGTCAACTAAAGCATAGAGTTTTTTCTTCATATTATAAAAGTGAATGAATTACAGTTGTTACAACACCCCAAATGTGAATGTATTCTTGTTCGGTGATGTCTATTTCTGGATAATTTGGGTTTTCAGGTGCAAGATATACTCTGTTTTCACGTCTTATTATTCTTTTCACTGTGAGCTCGCCATTAACCGCAGCAATAACAATGCGTTTATGCGAGGCTTCGTAAGATCTGTCAACAATAAGTAAGTCGCCGTCGTTGATAGAGGCATTTATCATAGAATCGCCACAAGCCTTAAGAAAGAAAGTTGCTGCTTCGTTGCGTATGAGATATTCATGAAGGTCCAGCTTTCTGTCAAGGTAATCATCTGCAGGTGAGGGAAAACCAGCGGCAACAGGGGCAAGAAAAAGAGGAGGTAAGTTTTTTTCGCTTGCTGATTGTCCAGCAATTCCTATAAGTTCAAGTGAGGAAGAGAGTTTGATATTGTTCATGCTTCACAATAGCATAAGCCTGTAAAAGGAGCAAGTTTTGCTCTGCTTGCAAAAAGAGTAAAAAGTTTATACTATATATCTATGAATGAAAAATACAATGCAAATAGTAAAGAATTACAATATCTTCTTGATAAGGCCTATAAAAATCAAAGGCCTTCTACTCGCTCGAATTGGTGGCATTCTAAAAAAATTCTCACACATATAAATAGGCTTATTTGTGGTGAAAAAATGCCTTTAAAATTAGGCAAAAATTCAGATATGCTTAATGCTGCAAGTTATTTCATATTAAAAGAAATAATACAATCACAAAATAGAAAATCATTGCCACTGGGCTTATCTGTTGGTTGTGGTTCAGCTGAAAAAGAAATGCAATTATTGCTTGATAATGTAGTAGATTGTTTTCATTGTTTTGAATTGTCTGGTGAACGTATTGAAATAGCAAAAGAAAATGCAAAAAACTTAAAGCTTGAGCATAGAATAAAATTTTATAAAGAAGATTTTTTTACTTCTGCTTTTAATAAAGATGAACTTTACGATTTTGTTTTTTGGGAAGGTTCTTTACATCACATGCAAGACACAAAAGAAGCTGTTATAAATTCGTATAAAGTATTGAAAAAAAATGGTGTATTTTATTGTAATGATTATATTGGCCCCTCTTATTATCAGTGGGGTGATGCCGAGCTTAATATTGTGAATTCTGTATTAGCAACATTTCCTGAGCATGTTTTCAAAAATCCAAGTGGAGGTGTTTTCCCCTCAAAGGTTTGGCGGCCTACTGTAGAGCAACTCAAAGCAGCCGACCCGACAGAAGCAGTAGATTCTGCACATATCAAAAAATCTATTTTAGAAACATTTGAAAATGTTTTTCACAAAGATTTAGGTGGTTTACTTTATTTGCTTGCTCTAAATAATATACTTATAAATATTCAAGAGGAAGATCCCCTCTTAGACTATATCCTCAAACTAGATGAGCACACTATT
>CAYJHN010000052.1:0-10611 GCA_964369985.1 uncultured Desulfovibrionaceae bacterium
GCTAAAAGTGTTTATAAAAGCTATTTTGTTTAAGATTTGTATTCAGTTCTTTTGATTATTTCGTCTTGCACACCGCAGTCTAAGCGAGTAAAGAAAGCACTAAATCCAGCCACACGGACAACTAATTCTTTGTGTTCAAAAGGTAATTTCTTTGCTTCTTTGAGCGTTTCAGAACTTACGCTGTTGAATTGAATATGCGATCCGCCGTAATCACAATATGTTTTAATAATTGAAGTAAGCATCTTTGTTCCATGCGGCTCTTCAAGAGAAGATGGTGTAAATTTCACATTCATATGATTTGAACTATACTTTACTGTATCAATAGCTTCTGCTCCTGATTTTACTAAGGCTGTAATGCCTTCCGTATCCGTACCAGGCATTGCAGAAACACTGCCATCTGTAAGAGCCTTGCCAGCATTTCTACCAGTAGGCAATGCACCCATCAAAGCACCAAAATAGTTATGATAAGAAAGTGAATAGGCATCAATAAGTGGTTTTCTTCCTAAGAAATCAAGCCCTTGTGCAACATGCACTTCATCAACCATACGGTAATATTCTTTTACAAAATTTTGAATTTCATCAATGTCGTTTCCGTGTTTTGGAGCTTCAAAACAAAGTCTTTGAATTTCTTCATAACCTTCAAAGTCAGCTTTCAACGCGTCTAACATAGTTTGCATAGAAACTTGTTTTGTATCAAATACAAGATGTTTGATAGCAAGCATTGAATTCACTGTGTCGATACCACCAGTAACAATGCATAAACTCTCAGGATATCTTACGCCACCAGCTTCTTCGCAAATACCTTTTTCAATGCAACCATCATAAAGAGATGATCTAAACAAGCTTGGGACAATATTTATACGAGCCATACTACCAAAATCAGAATGTCTCATAGAAACTTGGAACATATAAGCAAGCTGTTTTTTGTAGGCATCGTAAAATTCATCAAAACTTGTAAATTCAGTAGGATCGCCAGTTTCAATACCTACCATTTTCTTTGTGATAGGATCTTTACCATTATTAAGAACAAGTTCAATATGCTTTGCTAAACAAGGAGGGTTTTCTTGATAAATATAACTGCCCTTTGTGCACACACCAGTTGTTACACAGCCAATATTTCCGCAATTTCTTGCATCTTCAATAGTAATTCCGCCCTCATATCCACTAAAACGAGCCAAATGTCTTTCAACAACAACACTGTTATTTAGAATTTGAGGTTGACCGCCACCAGCTCTAATACAAGCAACAACTTTTTTCATATAAGAGTCTTTGATTTTAGGATGATAGAAAAGACTCATAGTAGGTTGAGGATTTTTTAATTCTGCTTGCATTTCAAGCATTAATTCTTCTAATTCAGTACACGCATCTTCGCCATTTGCATCAAGTCCGCCTATAGAAATAGTTTGCCCTGTGTGTCCTGATAAGGCCATTGCGTAGGCAGAACCTTGGTATTCAGCAAGTTCTAAATGTCTTATCCACTGAAATTTAAGAAGAGTTTTTACTTGCTCTTGTGTGATCTTGCCTTCTTCAATATCCTTTTTATAAAATGGATACATATATTGCCCATAACGGCCAGGAGAGCAAGCACAAGCCATTTGTTCGATTTCTAAACAAACATGTGTCATCCAAAATGATTGAATTGCTTCACGGAAATTTGTTGCAGGAAATTCTGGAACTCTGCTACAAACATCTGCAATTTCAAGAAGTTCTGCTTTTTTTGCTGCGTCATTTTCTTTTTCAGCTTCTTCTAATGCTAAAGCTGAATATCTTTTTGCATAAGAAATAACGGCCTCTAAAGAAACAATTAATGCTCTATAAAATTCGATTTTATCTTTATCGTCAACAGTAGTTGTGCTAGATACAAGTTTTTGTTTCACTTCATTTATAATAGCACGTATACCTTTATTTAAAACAAGTGGATAATCCGCCATACCAGAACCAGAAGAAATACTTGCATGATCATACCAAACACCAGCCTTAGACATAGGTACAGGATTGATATTATAGATTTCTTTCATCATGCTATTACTTACATCTATACAAGTTTTACCCTTCCATCTTTTGTATGTAGACTTAAGCAAGCTCAAAGTTTCTTCAGGAATAGTCATTTCACCTAAAGAACTCATCTTTGCCATTTCCATTTCGTCTTTAATCCATGCAACATTCCATTCAGGATATGCATAAACACCAGCTTTAATACCTGTAAGGGTTCCTACAAGAGGATTTCCATCTAAAAAGATTTTCTTCTTTGTAAGCACTCTTTCAAAGAGTTTTGCTCTTATATAAAAAGCTGAACAACCTTGATATTCATCGTAAATTTCATTTAAGAAAATAAGACGCTCAGGATCCATTACCTGCGGAGCTGACATTAAATAGTCTTTATGCTCTTTAACTCTTTGCTCTGCTGTTGCCCAGTCAATAGCGTAATAGCTATTTTCCATATTGTCATTTGTTGCTGCACTCATAGAGATTTCCTCGCACATAATTGAAGTAATTTTATTCACATAATGCACAACTTGTGCCAAAAATAACTAGCAAGGAAAATATTTTTATAAATACATGTTTTATTTGATTTTAATTTTATAGCTTATTTTTATTTAAAAAGTCAAAATAAAAAAACTTGCATAAAAATACAAATTTCTGTATATTTATTTTATATTTTGTATTGATTGTGATTTTTTTCATTATTACTACACATGGAGATTAAGAAAAATGCAGGCAAATATATTCAAAAACACAAGCATAGAACTTTTGCTCAAGTCAGAACTTATTCCACTATGGGAACAGTTAAATATGGGTGTTTGCGTGATAAATAGTGAAGGTATTTGCGTTTATATGAATTCATTTCAAAAAAATCTAGACGGTTTCAACACTATTTCTGTGCTAGGAAAACACATGTCAGAACTATATTTAACACACAATATCAATGAATTACCATCACTTGAATGTTTGCGAGAGCAAAAAGCCCTACTCAAAAAAACCTATTGGTATAAAACAATAAACAACAAATTATTCAATTCTATAAACGATTTTTTCCCTCTATTTAGACGAGGAAGAATAGATGGAGTTATTTCTTTTACTCAAGTATATGACATTGGCAATATTTCAAAAAACAGTAAAAAAGAAACTACTTTAGAGAAAGAAGAGGGTTTACTACATGGAAAAAAATCAAATTCTTTAGAATTTAATAAATACTATTTTACTGATATTATTGGAGAAAATGAAACAATAAAGCATATCATCAGCCAATCTATGCTTGCAGCAAAAACCTCTACTCCTGTTCTTATTTGGGGAGAAAGTGGAACTGGTAAGGAGCTTTTTGCTCAAGCCATACACAATGCTAGTGAAAGAAAAAACAATCTCCTTATTCCAATAAACTGTGCAGCTATACCTGAAAATTTATTAGAAGGTATTTTATTTGGAACTTCAAGAGGATCTTTTACTGATGCTGTTGATAAAGCTGGCCTTTTTGAAGAAGCAAATGGCGGAACAATTATCTTTGATGAATTAAATTCTATGCCTATTGGCTTACAGGCTAAATTATTAAGAGTTTTACAAGAAAAAAGTATAAGGCGAATTGGTGCAAGAGAAGAAATTCCTGTAGATGTGCGAATTATTAGCATATTAAACGAACCTCCACACTCAGCTATAAAAGAAGGAAGATTAAGAAAAGACTTTTTTTACAGGCTTGCCGTTGTGTCATTAAAAATACCTTCTTTAAGAGAAAGAAGAGACGATATTCCCTTGCTTGTTGAGCGTTTTACTGAAGAAATCATAAAAAAATACCATCTTCCTAAAACAACACTCTCAAATTCTGTTATGCAGGCTTTTGTAGAGCATGATTGGCAAGGCAATGTGCGTGAATTATTTCATGTTATAGAATCTTCGCTTGTTTTACTTGGTTCAAAAAAAATCTTAGAACTTTCTGACTTACCATCTTCTTTCTTTGAAAACGACAATTCTACAGTTCTAAATTCATTCATAAAAACACACGAAACTAATCAAGAACACTTTCGTGCTTTAGCACAGTCAAAAACAGAAAATAAAGATCACGAAAGCATTCCTTCTTATTTTGACTATACTAATGTTAACAGCAAAACAAAAATTTCACTTAAATCTACTGTAGAAAAGTATGAATATGCTTGTATTATGAATGTGCTTGTAAAAACTGGAGGTAATGTAGCAAAAGCTGCAAGAATTTTAGAACTTACTCCATCAAGTTTACACTATAGAATGAAGGTCTTAGACATAAATACTGAGGATTTCTAAAGTAAAATTCCTATATTTACAGAAAAATTTTTATAGTATATACATTTCAGACATAATTATAATACAATTTACTTAAAACAAAAAACTAAATTTATGAAATATTACAAAGAATATATAAAGATATTAAAAGAAGAGCTTGTGCCAGCTATGGGCTGCACAGAACCTATTGCTATTGCCTTTGCGGCAGCTAAAGCAAAGGAAGTTTTAGGAATAATGCCTACAAGGCTTGAAATTGAATGCAGTGGTAATATTGTAAAGAATGCAATGTGCGTTACTGTGCCAAATACAGGCGGATTGAACGGCATAGCTGCAAGTGCAATTGCTGGCGTTGTTTGCGGGCAAGTAGCAAAAGAACTTCAAGTGATCTCTTGCGTTAGTGATGAAAACATAGCAAAAATGATTGAATTACTTGAAAATAATTATGCAGATGTCAAATTACTTGATAGTGTAATTCAGCTTCATATTATTGTGCATGCTTTTTCAGAAAATGAAAGTGTTTCTGTTGAAATAAAGCATGCACATACAAATATTTCAAAGATAATCAAGAATAATACTGTTATTTTTGAAACAAAGGACGAAGATAACAAATATCTAGGCCTTTATACAGACAGAAGTATCTTATCTATTGAAGAAATTTACGAATTTGCAAATACTATAGATATAACAGAAGTAAAAGAACTCTATGACGCTGTTATCAAACAAAATATGCTTATTGCACAAGAAGGCTTAAGTGGCAATTACGGTGTTGGCATTGGCAAGATAATACTTGAATCCGACCCACATAAAAGCGTGTATAGCAAGATAAAAGCCTACGCAAGTGCTGCTTCAGAAGCAAGAATGTGTGGCAGTGATATTGCTGTTATCACAAATTCAGGCAGCGGAAATCAGGGCATTGCTTCTTCTGTGCCAGTTATTGTATATGCAAGGGAAAATGGCTTTAGTGAAGAAGAGCTTTATAGAGCTTTAGTTGTTTCAAGTCTTGTCACCATTCATCAAAAAACGCCTATTGGAAGACTTTCAGCTTTTTGCGGCGCTGTAAGTGCTTCATGTGCAAGTGCTGCTGCACTTACCTATTTAGCAAATGGCAGTATAAAGCAAATAAAGATGACTATAACCAATACCTTAGCAAATATTTCAGGCATTGTTTGCGACGGTGCAAAAGCTTCATGCGGTGCAAAAATTGCCTCAAGCCTCGATGGGGCTATTATGGCTCATCACATGGCTATGGCAAATAAGGAATACAAATCCTATACAGGTATTTTAAAAGAAGATGTAGAAGAAAATATTTCTGCTGTGGGTAGACTAGCAAAATATGGTATGTACGAAACAGACAAAGAAATTCTTAAAATCATGCTAAATATCAAGTAAAAATAACAAATTAGTAGATAATACAATCAAAGCAAAAGCCTACTTTATTATAAAATAAGGCAAATCATGATTTATTTGCACACATAAGATTTTCTGCATAGGCTAAATCTTCAATATAATTTATATTAAAAAAAGCCTTTGTCTCGTCTTTTAATACATGGTATCGCCTATCTTTATGAAAAATCCTACGCAATGAATAATGTTCTTTTATAATTGCATCTTCAAGAAGCTCCACAGACTTATATTCATAAATTGCTACTAAGGCTTCAATATAATTAGTGTCTTCATTAGCATAACAAGTCAAATATTGCCCTTGTTTTAAAATACTTTCCTTTCGTACATTAATCAGCTTTTCTATAGTCTTGCTATTCATGAAAGGCAAGTCGCAAGACATAACAAAAACAGGACTCTTAAAGTGCTTTAAAGCTTCATTTATACCAATCATTGGAGCATAATCTGTATTTGTATCATAAATACAAGGATAGCCTTCTATAGCTGTTTCTTTTTTACAAGAAATAACAACTTCATCGCAAAATTCTGAAAGTAAGTCAAAGCTTTGCCTTAATAAATCAATTTCTTGAATGCGTAACTTTGATTTACACATTCCAAGACGTGAAGAAAGACCACCAGCAAGAATAACGGCATTTATTCCTTTTTTTTGTGTTTTACTACAAATTGTTAGTTCTTTCTTTTCTTCTGTCATAGCTCTCCACTTTCCAAAAACAAGTATATATTTAAATTACACTTTTGAGCTATAAAAAACAAGTTTTTTCGTATTTTTTGTAATATTTTTTTCCGATTAAAAGTTTTTTATTTTAGTTATTTATACCTCAAACACTGTCATAAAGCCATTACAAAGATTATTTATGCTTGCAAAAAGCCTTTTTTGTGCTTATATAATATAGATAAAGTAGATTTTTGTTTAATTATAGCATGGAGAAAAGTATGCAGAAAACAAGTCGCAGACAATTTATTAAAATTGCGGCAACAACTTGTGCAATGGGTGCTGGTGGAAACGCTTTAGCAAATCTTTTTATGGGCAAGGCACACGCAAAACCGCCTTACGCGCCATATAAAAAGGATTTTTTCTACTCAGTGTGTAGTAATAACTGTGGTAGTGCATGCGTTTTAAAGTGTTACACTGAAAAAGGGAAGGTTGTTCGCATTGAAACGGACAATTTAGTAAAGGACGATTGGGATACTGGTATATTCCAAGTGCGTGCATGTCCGCGTGGTCGCTCTTTGCGTCGCTATGCCTATTCTGAAAATCGTCTAAAATACCCTTTAAAAAGAGTTGGAGCCAGAGGCGAAGGAAAATTTGAGAGAATTACTTGGGACGAAGCTTTAGACACAATTGCAAGTAAACTCAAAGAATGTATTGAAAAATACGGCAACGAATCAATCTACACACACTATTCTTCTGGTGTGCAAAGTGGAGCTTTGCTTCGTAGGGAGTCTTTTTTCAGGCTTATGAATATGCTTGGGGGCTTTGTTTTCCCTACAGGCGACTACAGCTCTTCACAAAACCAATATGCCATCAGATATATGTATGGCATGGGTGGCTATAGTGGTAATGCTATCACGGACATTCAACATACAAAACTTGCTGTTTTCTTTGGATTAAATTGTGTTGAAAACAGTATGAGTGGTGGTGGCCAACAATACGAACTTTTACAAGCTAAAAAGAAATCTGGTGCAAAAATTATTGTTATTGACCCAAGATTTAGCGAAACCTGCGTCACTGTTGCTGACGAATGGATACCTATTCGTCCAGGCACTGATGCTGCTTTAGCCTCAGCCATTGCCTATGTTCTTATGAAAGAGAATATGGTTGATATGGACTTTGTAAAACAATATGTTCAAGGTTTTGATGCTAGTCAAATGCCTGAAAGTGCTGAAGAAAACTCATCATATTCTGATTATATTCTTGGCACAGGCTATGACAAAATTGAAAAAACACCTGAATGGGCTGAAAAAATTACTGGTATACCAGCATTAAAAATCCTCCAACTTGCACGTGAAATTGGCCAAGCAAAGCCAGCCTACATAACACAAGGCTGGGGCTTACAACGCCAAGTTGCTGGCGAATTAACAACTATGGCAGTTGCCTCGCTTGCTGTAATTACTGGCAATGTTGGCATAAGAGGCGGTAATAATGGTGATAGAGACGCCTACTTCCCAATTGCTGTGCCACGTTTGCCAATGGGTACAAATCCTGTAAAAGCACAATTCCCTATATTCCAATGGCTTAACGCTATTGAAAAAGGGCACACACTCACAGCTGCTCAAGACGGCGTGACAGGAGTTGAACAATTCCCTACAGATATTAAATTTGTTTGGTCTTATGCTGGCAACGCAATTATTAATCAAAATGCCGACATTAACTACACCAAAAAAGTGCTTGCTGATGAATCAAAATGCGAAATGATTGTCGTTATGGACGCCTTTAATACTGCAAGTGTTCAATTTGCAGACATTGTCTTGCCATCGTGTGCTTATTTTGAAAACACGGATATTTATGGAGCTTCTTACGGCTTAGATATTGATTATTATGTATTTTCTGGAAGCGCAGAACCATATTATGAATCACGCGATATCTATGATGTATGCACAGACTTAGCAAAAAGATTTGGCATAGAAGAACAATTTACAGAAGGCAGAGATCGCGAAGGCTGGCTTGAACACAATTATCAAACAGTTTGTAGAAAGCTTATGCCTTCACTTCCGCCAACCTTAGCAGAAGCTCGCAAGCAGCACGTATGGCGACAAGAAAAATCTCGTGATCTTCCAATAAAAACACAAGCTTTTAGAGAAGATCCTATTGCTAATCCACTAAGCACTCCTTCAGGAAAAATAGAACTTTATTCTGAACCGCTTGCAACAATGGCAAAAGTTCGTGGAAAAGGCGAATTATTAGGCGAAGTTATCTACCCAACTGGGCAATATGTAGCAACCTATGAAGGTTTCCAAGACACAACAACTCGCGAAAAGTTCCCACTGCAAATGATTGGCCACCACTATAAAGGCCGCACGCACTCAACTTATGCTGCTTGCGATTGGCTTTTAGAAGTGCTTCCTCAAACCTTATGGATTAATCCTATCGACGCAAAGCAAAGAGGATTAAAACACGGTGACAAAGCCATTGTCTATAATAATCGTGGTGAAGTTGAAATCTCAGTAAAGGTCACACCGCGTATTATGCCTGGTGTTATTTCCATGCCGCAAGGTGCGTGGTATAAACCTGACAAAAATGGTTTAGATAAAGGTGGTTGTACTAATACCCTTACATATTACAGACCTACAATGATTGCTAAAGGTAATCCACAACACACAAACCTTGTTGAAGTTCGTAAGGCCTAAGGAGATTTAAAATGAAGAATTTAGCTTTTTTCATGGATTCCTCAATCTGTATGGGGTGTAAAGCCTGCATGATTGCATGTAAAGACAAGCACAACCAAACTTTAGGCGTTAACTGGCGAAAAGTGATTGAGGCAAGTGGCGGTGAATGGATTGAAACCTCAAAAGATGTTTGGTCTCAAAATGTATTTACCTATTATATTTCAATATCTTGCAACCACTGCGAAGAACCAGCTTGCGTTAAAGCTTGCCCTACTGGTGCTTGCGCTAAGGACGAAAACGGCATTGTTGCTATTGATGAGGACAGATGCGTTGGCTGTGGCTATTGCAGATGGAATTGCCCATACACAGTGCCTGTAATGGATAAAACAAAGAAACATATGACAAAATGTGACTTTTGCAGAGATTATCTTGCAAATGGCAGAGAGCCAGCTTGCGTTGAAGCATGCCCTGCAAGAGCCTTGAAATTTGGCCCTAGAGAAGAAATTTTGGCAGAATATGGCATGGCAAACATTGCCCCGCTTCCAAAAAATACTCTCACAAAACCAAATCTTAGCTTAAAGCCACATCACAGTGCAAAACCTGCTGGCAGTACTGAGGTTGAGTTTGCAAATAAGGAGGAAGTATAATGTTTGATTCCACTATAAATCTTTCTGCTTTATACTCTGAATGGACCTTAATTGTCTTTACTGTTCTTGCTCAACTTGCCGCCGGAACAGCACTTTTTGCCTCACTTGCAACTTTCTATAAAGAAGATTGCTTAGCAAAGAAATTATGGATAGCCATATTTGCCTTCATGAGTATTGCTGGTATTGTTTCTTTATTGCATTTGCAAAATCCTTTCAATGCTTTATACACAATAACACAAGTAGGACATTCGTGGTTAAGCCGTGAAATTATTACTGTTGGTCTTTTCACAGGCCTTGTCTTCCTTCAAATAATAAAATCAAATAATGCCCTTGCTTATTTGACATCACTTGTTGGGCTTGGCTTAGTCTTTGTTATTTCACAAGTATATGCCTCTGTAGAAGCAATGCCATTTTGGGCAAATAGCTCAACAATTATAGCTTTTTATGGAACTGCATTTCTTCTTGGTGGTGCCTTTGCTCTTTTTATGGGAAAAAATATTGAAAAAGAATGTTACAGAAAGCTTGCCATAGCTTCTATAGTATTTGGCCTAGTGCTTTCACTTGCTTCAAAACTTGGCTGGATTAGTGTATTTATGCAAGGTCAAGCATTAGAAATTCCAGAATTTTTCACAGCCTCTCTCTACAATTTAGCCTTACAAGCTCTCTTTGTACTTTTAGGACTGCTTGTTATTTTACCTAAGAAATTGAGTCATTCCTCTGCAATGCTTTCACTTGGATTTTTCTGTCTCTTACTTGCAGAACTTTCTAGCAGGTCAATATTCTTTATTGCTCAATTGAAAATTGGTGTATAAAGAAAATAAGTAAGAATCAGAGATAATAATTAAATAAAAGAGAATTCAAAAAAAGAGAATTCAAAATTTGAATTCTCTTTTTTTATAAGTATAAAAAACCTTTTTATTTACTTAGTATGTATATTACTTATTTGTTACATACTTATCTTGTAAATATTCAAGACGTTCATAAAGTT
>CAYJHN010000053.1:0-3761 GCA_964369985.1 uncultured Desulfovibrionaceae bacterium
CCTCAACATTAGCAAGCCTAGCAGATTCTCTTGTTTCACTTACAAATGAAATCTCTTTCAATGGCTTCAACTTATTAGACGGTTCAGCTGGAATGAATTCAGACGGAACCGTAGTTTTACAAGGTGGAAACTCACAAATTGATCAAGACTTTGTAAACTTTGTAGATGATAGTGTTACAGGGGTTATGAGTACAACAAATGCGAATATGAATCTCAACAATTTAAAAAATGAAGTAACAGTAACAGATCAAGAAAGTGCAAGAGCTCTTGCAGATAAATTAGAACAATATATTCAAAAACTTGAAATGGTTGAATCTGGCTATTCTTATGATATTAAAGGTTTAGAAAATCTTTCACTTTTATACGAAGATAGAGCAAGTACTTTTGAAAATACTATTCAATATAAAACAGCAAGCGAAGAAGAAACAAGTTTAGATACATCACAAATATTAAATGATTTAATTAATGCAAATTCAAGTACTGGAAATATTTTTGATAGTCTCAGTTAGTTCGCCTTTTTTAATGACTTGTAAATAAGAATAAGTAAATGGATAATGTAATGGAAAATCTAGAGCAAAAGCATCATCATCTCAATAAAAAGCTTTTTCAGGAAAGTAGTGAGGTCGATAATCACAATAAACCTGCAAATTCTTTTATGCAAGATGCGTATAAAAATTCAAATAATGAATTTTTGCATACAAGTGAGCATAATTTTGATGAAATGTATTTAAGTCAGCATTCCTTTGCAGAGTCTCTACATAAATCCTCTTTAGAAATTATTGAAAACGAACAAAATACAAAGGCTCATTTGCCTGAAATTATTGATGAAAAGCAAGATGAAAAAGTTGAAAACACGCTAACAGCTCTTGCAACATTATCTCATGTTGCACAAGAAGCAAAAAATACAGCAAATAATGTTTTGTATGATTATTCAAAAAAAGCTGCATTAAAGCAATATAATAAGCAATTAGTGCAAACCAGAGTTGTTATGTATCATCAGCATAATTTACGCATGGTGGCTGAAAATGTGATAAAAAAACCAGAGGAGCAAAGACTTTTTGTTATTCGCAGGGTAGCAAGAGAGTTGTGGACAAATTTTTGTGTGCGTGGTCAAGAAAGTCCTATGCTTGAATACCTGCACGACAAATTGCGTGAAAGCTATAAAGAAGATTTTCAATTTTCTTATAAACCTGGAACAACAGAACTTATTATCATGCGAAATATTGATAATGAGCTAGTTTCAGTTTCAAAAGAAGAAAAAGTGGAAATAGTTAATTTCGCATGGAAATTAGCGCAAGAAATAGTTGCAAAATATACTACCTAGCTTTATTTTTTAATGTGGCTAGTTATAAAAGGAGTTTTTTATTGCAATATTATAAAAGCTAAGATAAAATAAAATATCATTTAAAAATTGTGTGCATGCTATACAAAAAATTTGTATAGATTATAGTATATAAACCATTTATCAAGTTATAGGAGGGATTCCCTATGTCAAATATCGTTGATTCAACTTCTAGCGGCTTAGCCGCCGAGCTACTTCTTAATAAGGTAATGAATGGCCAAGTAAAATCAGAAAGTGGCAAAACAATTACTGCTGGTCTTCGTGTTGCATCAAATGAACTTAACCGTGATGCATTGGCTTCTAGTATTGATGCTGCAGAAGTAAGAAAAGGTGAAGCTACTGCTATTGAATACCAAAATGCTGTTACAGAAATGAGTAAGTTTTTAAACAATGCAAAAGCTTCACTTGTAGGAGCAGACTCGACTACCTCTGACCGTATTATGTCAGAAACCGTAGCCTACCTCACAAAGATGCAAGCAAAAACCATAGGCACAGCAGCTGACGGCACAACACCTACTGCTGTTTTTGCCGCTACTGCAGCACCAGCTGTCGTTTCATTAGGTGGATCAGAAACCTATAATATAGGTGGAAACGCTGATCTTATTGCTTCAATAGCGGCTTTCACAGCAGCTAGTGGATCTACAGATGCAAACCTCACTACTCTTTTAGGTGATGTGAGTGCTGAGCTTGCTGCAACAGGTTTACAAGTAAATCTAATTGATGGTAGAAGTGCTTTGTTAGAAGATGTTGCCTCTACTTATGCTGAAGTTGCTGGTGAGCAATACGCAGTAGGTGCTGACACTACAGGCGATTTATTAAATAACATTTTATCATAAAACTATCATATATAATCATCAACAATTTCATATAATTTTATGTAAATTGTAGAATATGATTATGAAAAGCTTATAAAAAAGTGTTCCCAACTAGGAGCACTTTTTTTAATTCATATATCTTTATCTAAGTAGATTTTATAAAAATAAAGATCTTAGAAAGAAAAGTTTAATAGAGTGACTTGTTTCTCTAAAGAAATACATTTTTTTACCGATAATATATTTGTTATACATTAAAAGGAGGCTAAGATGATATCTTTAGGAAATGAACTATCAAACTTAAATTCTTCTCTTTTTAAAAGTGCTACCAATGAGGAAACAAGCGGATTTGGCATGCAATTTAAAATGCATATACAAAATAATAATGAAAATAATACTGAAGACAGTGTAGAAATTTCAGAAGAAGGCAAAGAGCTTTCAAAGTCTTTTTCTTTTACAATGCAAGAAGAAAGCACTGTAAATACATCTTATTCTGAAGTAATGGACGCTATTGAAGAATCAAATTCCTTAATCAAAGAAAATATAAAAGAAATTCACGCTCAGGCTGATGAGCTTAGTGAAGAATTTTTTGCTGATGAAAATGTAAATGCTTTGGCTATTTTTGATGAAATGCAAATCGGAGTCGAGCCTGAAAACAAACACTATCCAGAGCAAGGCATTAAAATTCAAGTATAATTTTAGATAAATATTAAAGTAATACATAAACAAAAACATCACTCAAAAGAGTGATGTTTTTGTTTAAATTTTATATAATTCTCTATGTCTTTATATGTTTTGAACTTTTTTTTCTTCTTCATTATCCGTGCTTTTGTGACTATACATTGCTTTGTCTGCTCTTTCTAAAACCTTGTCAAAGCTTGCGGCATCATTAGGATAATTTGCGTAGCCAACGCTTGCAGAAATATTTATTTCTATATTATCTATATAAAAGGCTGTTTCAGCAATTAAAATAATTCGATTGCGTATGCTTTTGCAAACGTCATCACTGAGATTTTCTGAAATAATAACAATAAATTCATCACCGCCAATACGAGCAAGAAAAGTATCGTAAGAAAAATTACCAACAAGTCTGCTTGCAAAGCGAGAAAGAAGTAAGTCACCTATTTTATGACCATAAGTGTCATTTACTGGTTTGAATTTATTTAAGTCTATGTAAAAAATAGTATAAGTATCAATATTTCCATTTTTTACTTGTTCTGCATAAAGTTCTACTGCTTTTCTATTCTTTATATTTGTGAGTTGGTCTATAAGTGCAAGTGCTTGAGTTTTATTGAGTTTTACTTCAAAAAATCTGATAAGGCTAAACAGAGCAAATGAAATGCCTACAAAGGTTATTGCAACTAGGATTGTATAAACGAATTGATCAGTGTTTAATTCTTTTCTATAGAGCGAAAAAGTCCATTCGCTACTACCTATAAGAAAATCATGTGTTGTAAAAACCCTATCTTGATTAAAATTTGTAGATTTTGCGAGGTTTACAGTGTTTCCATTGTAGACTGAATCAATCTTATATTCATAAGGAAATTCAGCATTATCTTTAAGGCCGACTTGTGCAAGCATTTCCTTAGAAGGACTTATATCTATAG
>CAYJHN010000053.1:3771-10558 GCA_964369985.1 uncultured Desulfovibrionaceae bacterium
ATTTCTTGCAACAATCACAGGCACATCATAAAATTCACCTGGTGTATCAATGCTTGGAATGTGCTGAATATAAGGTCCAGAAAGGGTAATTTGTTTTAAGTCTTTTGTTAATAGAGCATCTTTCTTTGTTAATGGATTTTCAAATACATTGTAGCCAATAGCTGCAGCATTTAATTCCATTGGGTATGAATAAGATAAAATTCCATTAGGTAAGAAGTTTATTGAAACATGTCTATCTTTGCTATATACTAGTTGTGAAAATAGAGGAAGCTCGCCTTCAGGTATGTTGCCATCATAAAAGAGCACTACTTCTTTGTATAGGCTTGTGAGGTAGTTTATTTCGTCAACTTCTTGGGTTTTTAGTCTTTCAAATTGCAAGTAAGTTGCAAATACGCTCAAGCATAAAAAAAACAGAAGACAGAAACGAGAAAATTTCATTATAGCTAATCCTCACTTTTTTATAATATACTCTATTATTAGTAAAAATGCAAATAAAAGATTGAAGCCCAATATATATAAATAATTATACATTTAAAAGCATATCAGTTTTTTTTATTTTTATTTTTAAATTATTGATAGAAAACTTCTTTTACTTTTTTTCAAATTCTGCTATAAGACACATAGATAATGAGCAAAATGCTTATGATTTTTTACTAAGGAATGACTATGTCTACAGAAAAGCTTTCACCAATGTATGAGCAGTATTTATCAATTAAAAAAGAATATCCTGATGGTTACCTTTTTTATAGAATGGGTGATTTTTATGAGCTTTTCTTTGATGATGCTGTTGAAGTTGCTAGAGAATTACAGTTAACATTAACAACACGTTCTAAAGATTCTAATATTCCGATGGCAGGTGTACCGCATCATGCTTTAGAAAACTATGCTTCGCAATTAGTTGATCGTGGTTTTACCTTAGTAATTTGTGATCAAGTTGAAGATCCTAAAACAGCAAAAGGTCTTGTAAAAAGAGCGGTTACACGCATTATAACACCTGGTACTATTGTTGAAACAAATAATTTAAATGCTAAAGAATATAATTATTTAGCTGCATATTTTTCTAATAGTCAAGATAACCTTTATGCCTTTGCCTGGCTAGATATTACTACAGGTGATTGGACAGGTTTTGAAAGCAATAAAGAAAATGAAGTCATGCAATATGTGTTAAAAATTGCACCGCGTGAACTTTTGCTAGTTGATAGTCAAAGCCCTCCTGTTTTTTTAAAAAATGTAGATAATATAAGAAAGACATTTCTTCCACTTCGTTCACACTTTGATAAAAAGAAATCAGAAGAAATTATCAAAAGAGTGCAAAGCGTGCAAGATATGCACACATTAGGATTAGAAAATAAAAATGAATTAATTCGATGTCTTGGAGCATTGCTTTACTATTTAGAACAAACTCAGAAACAAAGTGTAAATTATTTAAAAGCCTTTGTCCCTCTTCAATTAAAGAAATACATGATTATTGATGAAGTGACAGAAAAAAACCTTGAACTCTTTGTTAGATCAGATGGTAAAAAAGGGCAGGGCACATTAGTGCATGCTCTTGACGCATGCCAAACTCCTTCTGGTGGAAGACTTTTATCAATGCGTTTACGTCATCCATTTGCACAAAAAGAACAAATTGAAGCACAGTTACAAGATGTTGATTTCTTTCTTGAAAATGCAGATTTGAGAAATGTTTTAAAGCAAAAACTCTCAAAAGTATACGATATAGAAAGACTTTCGACAAAAGCACATTTACAAAGATTTTCACCAAAAGATTTAAAAGCTATTTCTGACGCTATAGCTTTATTGCCTGAAATTTTTGATGTTTTCTTTTCTGTACAAATAAATGATAGCGCAGATGCTCTAAAAACTAATCCAAAAGAAATTTTTGAAAATCTTCCACATTTGATTCGTTCTATTCTTATGTCTTGGGATTCTATGGAAGATATTTCATCAATTTTATCTCATGCTATATTAGACGAACCTTCAAATACTATAAATGAAGGCAATATTTTTAGAAAAGGCTATAATGAAAAATTAGATTACTACATTGAACTTATCGAAAATTCGGAACTTTTATTAAATAATGAATTAGAAAAAGAACAAAGAGAATGTAATCTGCCTAAATTAAAACTCGGCTATAACCGTGTCTTTGGTTATTTCTTTGAGCTATCAAAATCTAATATGCCACAAAGTTTGCCTTCTCATTTTGTAAGAAAGCAAACACTTGGTAATGCCGAACGTTATGCAACCGAAAATTTAAAAATATTAGAAAGTGATGTTTTATCGGCATCTGATGCGAGAAAAAGTTTAGAAGCAAATTTGTTTCAAGAACTTAGAGAGAAAATATGCTCTGTTCGCTCACGCTTAATCTTTGTAGCAGACGCTTTGGCACATCTTGATATAAGTCAAGCCTTTGCAGAAATTGCTTCAAAAAATAATTGGACAAGGCCACAAGTAAGTGATGACATTCATCTAAGGATAACAGAGGGTAGACACCCAGTTGTAGAGCCACTTATTGGTAGAACAAACTTTGTGCCAAACAGTCTTAGTTTTGATGTGAATAAGAGATTACTTTTAATCACAGGGCCTAATATGGCTGGTAAATCTACTATTTTACGCCAAACAGCTATTATTGTTTTACTTGCTCAATTAGGTTGTTATGTGCCTGCAACTAAAGCAGAAATTGGCATATCTGACAGGATTTTTTCTCGTGTTGGAGCAAGCGATAATTTAGCTCGCGGACAAAGTACTTTTATGGTAGAAATGATGGAAACTGCTAGAATTTTACGTCAATCTACGAAAAAATCCTTTATTATTCTTGATGAGATTGGTCGTGGCACAAGCACTTATGATGGACTTTCGCTTGCATGGGCAATAGTAGAGGATTTGACAAAAAAAATTTCAACTGCTCCTCGAACTCTTTTTGCAACACATTATCACGAGCTCACTTCGCTTGAGGGAAATCAGGCTGGTGTGTATACGATGAATGTGGCTATAAGAGAGTGGCAAAATGAAATTGTTTTCCTTAGAAAACTTATTCCTGGTCCAACTGATAAAAGTTATGGTATTGAAGTTGCAAAACTTGCTGGTATTCCACAACAGGTTGTGCAAAGAGCAAAAACTATATTGCAACATCTTGAAAAATATAAACAAGTAAACTCTCAATCAATTACTGACTTACTTGAAGATCAAGCTCTCTTACCTGGAATTGAAAAAGCAAGTAAAAAGTCAAAACAAGATGAATTTGTTATGCCAGAAGCTGTGCCGCAAAATCATCCACTCATCGAAAGCCTTATGAATATGAAACCAGAAGAAATTTCACCTATGCAAGCGTTAAATATGCTGATAGAATGGAAAAAACTTTGGGGCATTCCAAATGAAATTGAAAATGATTAATACTATTATAAAAAAGAGGAATATATGAAATCTAAAAAAATACTTCTTGTTGCATTATGCCTTCTATCACTTGTTTCAATAGCTTGTGGAAGAAAAGATAAGCCATCACCTTCAATTTTAGCGGACACTTTTTCGTGGAATAATCCAACTGCTGTTGCACAAAACGACTGCCTTTCTGTTTCAGCTCATGTAGGTGGAAATGCATCGAATTTAAATGTTGTTATTCTTGAAGTGCAAAATTTAGATGATAGTTGTAGGGGCTGCCCATTTGTTGCAACTATGTCTGAAAAAGTATACGCATCTTCTGTTTTAGATTCAAATTCTTCAACTGTGAATATTAATTATTGCCCTTCACGAAAAAGCGATGAATACAGATGGAGACTTGTAGGAATCAATAAAATACGTGGTTTAGCTTCTGTGCCTACGCAAGTAATGGTTTTGGATACGAGAAATAATTTGCAAGAACCACTTGTTATCACTGAAATAGAGTAAAATTTTAGGTGTTTACTTAATTTTTTGTATACTATTTTATCTAATTTACTTTATTTACTAGCGATGTATACAATCTATTTATATTAAATAAATAAGCCCCATTTCAATTTCGGAATGGGGTTTATTTAATATGAAATATTTTATTTGTATTGTGTATGTGTTTGTTTATATAAAATAAATTGAACTAATCCTTAATGTTACCCTTCATTCTTTCTAGTTCTTTTTCTATTTGTTTTTGTGTAAGAGCAAAGCATTTTGTATAGGTTTTATTCTCTATAACTTCTTTTTCAACAAAGAAATGTTTATTTGCAAATGCAGCAAGATTTGGCCAATGTGTGATAAGTAGCATTTGTTGTTTTTGTGCTAAAGAATCAAGTCTTTGAGCTACTTTATTTAGAGTGTTACCTCCAATGCCAGCATCAACTTCATCAAAGATTAAAAGTGAAAGGTCTGAATGCACTTGAAGTGAAGTAATAGCGAGTAAAAATCGAGATAACTCACCGCCAGAAGCAATTTTATCAAGAGCTTGAGGTGGTTGCCCTGGGTTTGGTGCAAATAAAAGTGAATAAATGTCTTCAAGGCTAGGATTTAATTCCTTAAAGGAAGGCCATATTTGCTTAGGTTGGATATCTGCTAAAATATCAAGCCCTTCTGAAAAGCCTAAACCATTTAATTCTTCTTTTAATAAAGTGCAAAATTTTTCGCTAGCAACTTTTCTTGCAGCATTTAAAGTTGAAAGAGCTTCTTGCAATTTGAGAATAAGAGCATACTCTTCTTTGTCAGCCTGCATTAAATCGAGTTCTGCTGTGTCTAAAAAGTTGAGATTTTCTTCAATTTCTTCTTGTAGGTTTAATATTTCTGGTATAGATCTGCGAAGTTTTCTTTTTAATTGAGCTAGCTCATAAAGTCTTTCTTCTATTTCTTCTAAGTCAATATCTTCGTTTTCTGGAGTGAATTTAACTGTGCGCAATCTTTGTTCAATATCGTTTAACGATTGAATAAATGTCTGTACAGATTCTAATTCATCGTTAAAGCTTTCGTCTGCTTCAGTAAGTTGGTTGATAATACGCTCTAGGGCAGAACATTGTGAATGTAAAGAAGGTTCTGATCGCAAAAGGGCAATGCCTTTATCTTGTAATTGTAAATACTTTTCAAAAGAACGCATTTCTTGTCTTAATGCTTCTAATTTTTCTTCTTCTTCGTGTTCTGGTTGTACTTTTTTTATAATTTCTTGTTGGCTTTCCAAAAGTTCTCTTTTGTCTCTTAAGTCTTCAATTCTTTGAATTAAATTCTTTTTATAAAGAGAAATTTCTTTTAACTTAGTAAGAATTTCATCTTTATCTGCATGAACTTCTTTTGCCTTTGCAGTTAAATAGCCATCTATCAAAGCAGCTTGGTAAGAAGCTTGTAGTAGTTTTTGCTGGCCATGTTGTGAAGCATGTAAGATAAGGCTTTGTCTTAATTCTTTAATACTGTCTTGGCTAGCTAAATCACCATTGAGAAAGAAACGAGATCTCCCACTTGAAGCAAGTAATTCACGTTTGATAATAAGTTCTTCGCCATCTTTAATAAAGATAGCTTGAACTTCAGCTTTTTCAGCTTCAGGACGTATGAGTTTAGTTTCTAGTTTTTCTCCAAGTAAAAAATTAATAGCCTTTATAATAAATGACTTACCAGCTCCCGTTTCACCAGTGAGCACATTCATGCCATCAGAAAAATCTAATTGCATTTCTTCAATAAGTGCAAGATTTTTAATATGAAGAAATTCCAGCATAGTTACCTCAAAATATTAGTTATTTTCTTTTGTCCTAGGATCTAAATAATCTCTTAACGCTTCGCCTAAAAGATTGTAAGCAAGCACGGTGATAACAATAGCAATGCCAGGATAGAGCGAAATCCATGGCGCAAGCTCGAGCACATTCTTGCCTTCAAGTAGAATGTTTCCCCATGAAGCATCAGGCGGTTGAACGCCAATTCCTAAGAAGGAAAGTGAAGATTCAACTAATATAGCACCGGCTATACCAAGTGTCATTGAAACAAGAACAGGTGCAAGCACATTTGGCAAAACATGTAGCACAAGCACTCTCATAGCAGATGCGCCTGAAAGCCTTGATGCAGAAATAAATTCTCTTTGTTTCATGCTGAGCGTTTCAGCTCTAACTAGTCTTGCTATGCCCATCCATGAAGTGAGACCAATAACTGACATTATAGTAAATATATTTGGTTCTAAAAATGTGATAACAGCAAGAATAAGAAAAAAAGAAGGGAAACAAAGCATAATGTCAACAAAGCGCATTAAAATTTCATCAACAATTCCGCCAAAATAACCAGAGATCAAACCAATTACAGAACCAATGAATGACGAAATACTTACAGCAACAAAGCCAACTAAAAGTGAAATTCTTGCACCATAAAGCATGCGAGAAAATAAATCACGTCCTAAATCGTCCGTACCAAAAAAATGTTTAGCAGAAGGAGCTTCTAATGCAGCAATAGGATTGATACCATTAGGGTCGTAAGGCGCAATAAAAGGAGCAAAAATAGCTAATAATGCCATTGTCACAACAATGCTAAAGCCAATAATGAATAAGAAATGCTTTTTTATATTTTTCATTAATTATTACCTTGTTTTTCAGAATAGCGAATGCGTGGATCAGCTAAAGCGTAGGAAATATCAGCTAAAAGATTGCCTAAAAGAGTAAGAAAAGCCCCTATAACTAAATTGCCCATAATGAGGGGATAATCTCTACTCATAACGCCATTGTAGAATAATTGGCCAAGGCCTGGAAGAGCAAATATACTTTCTATAATAACAGAACCACCTATAAGACCCGGAATTGAAAGGCCTAATAGGGTAATAATTGGGAGTAGAGCATTTCTAAAGGCATGATGATAAATGATTTTA
>CAYJHN010000054.1:0-810 GCA_964369985.1 uncultured Desulfovibrionaceae bacterium
TTAATGGCAGCATTTGCTGGTGAATCACAAGCAAACCGTAAATATTTAGCATTCGCACAACAAGCAGACAAAGAAGGCTTTCCTGCAGTAGCAAAACTTTTCAGAGCAGCAGCAGAAGCTGAAACTATCCACGCATTAACACATTTCAAAAATGCTGGTCATATTGGTTCAACAGCTGAAAACTTAAAAGCAGCTATCGAAGGCGAAAACTTTGAACACACAAAAATGTATCCACAAATGATTGCTGAAGCTAAAGCTGAAGGCAACAATGTTGCTGCTGGTTACATGGAATGGGTAAACAAAGTTGAAGCTGTTCACGAAGACTTCTACAAAAAAGCTCTTGAAAACCCAGCTGCTTTCCCTGATACAGACTTCTACCTTTGCCGTGTTTGCGGACACACTCACGCTGGTGAAGTTACAGCAGATTGCCCAGTTTGTGGTGCAAAAGCAACAGCTTACTTCAAAGTATAATTAACCATCCAAAAACTTCCCTAAAAATACACTACACACAAAAAAGAGAGAGTTATTACACTCTCTCTTTTTTGTTTTAAATAAAAGTAAATTATAAGTAAATTCAATTACTAAGACTTAAAACCATGCCTAAAAAAAATAAAAAAACATATCTAAAAAAAATTTCTAGAAAATTCTATTCTTTCAAAATGTGAGTTCACACTAATTATCTTTTCTAGCTATTGTTAACAAATTTTTAATGTATTATCTTCAGCAGAATTTTTTTGTACATAATGGTTTTCTTCATCACGCCAATATACAGCTTTTTCTTTATCTGCTGGCATTATATGAATTTTTTCA
>CAYJHN010000054.1:836-10046 GCA_964369985.1 uncultured Desulfovibrionaceae bacterium
TCTAATTTAGCTTCTTCTATGATTTCACCAAAATAAGAAAGAAGCTTCACTTTATTAAAAGCCCCAACCATGCAAGTTCCAATATTTTCTTCAGCTGCTGCTAATTGCATACTTTGTGCAATAATTCCAAGATCTATAGTAGGAAAAAAACCTAAATTTGGTTCTGAACAAATAATAATATAGCCGCGTGGATGCATGCCTTCTTCATTTTCTCTTTTATCATATGTTAGCCCAGAAAGATTAATGCATTTATCCATTTTTTCCATATTTTCTTCACTATGTACAATGATATACCTAGCTAACTGTGCATTTCTTGCAGAAGGCGTTATTGTTGCAACTTCAACAAGATGTTTAAGAAAATCTAGAGAAATATCACTTTTTGTGTATCTTCTAGTTGTACGTGCCTTTTTTACAAGTTCTAAAAATTTCATAACTACCTCTTTTTTTATGCTATTAAAACTATAATTTGCCTTATAAAAAAAATCAAGCCAAGTAGTAGAAAAGTTTAAAATTGCTCATTCGTATTTTTAGATTAAATCACATATTCGCTGATTTTCTTTTATAATTTTTTGAAAGAAAATTGAAATCAATTGTTCCTAAATTGTTTACATTTTGTGCATAAGAATTTATTTTCCCTTAATTCTTGTTCGTAATTTGTGAATAACTATTCTAATCATCTGAAATAATTATATTACTTATTAATTATTTCATTTGCAATATTGTGCATAATTTGTGCATAACTTATCTAAAGCAATAATAAATAGCTTTTTATTCTATTAATATTTCAAATTAATTAGTAAAATCTATAAGACTTGCCATTTTAGCGAAAAAAGGCTAAAAAATATCTATGAATATAGATAAATCGCAAAACATGTTTTATCCTTTCTTAAAACCTCTTTCTTTAATTTATTCACTAGTTATGAGAACGAGAAGAAAGCTTCTAAAGCTTGGTATTATCAAGCCTTATTCTTCTGTTGTTCCTACTGTGAGCGTTGGAAATATTTCATGGGGTGGAACGGGTAAAACGCCTGTTGTGGAATTTTTGTCTGCATGGGCATTGAAAAAATCTTTAAAAGCTACTGTTTTAACAAGAGGTTATGGAGCAAATCCACCTTATACTCCTCTTATTGTTTCACGCTCGCACACAGCCAAAGAAGTAGGCGATGAAGCCATGATGCTTGCTGATAGCTTACCCCTTGCTGGTATTATTGTTGACCCACAAAGAAGCCGTGCCGCAAAAGTTGCAGAAAAGCACTTTATGCCTGATTTATTTATTCTTGACGATGGTTTTCAGCATTTTTATATTGATAGACAGCTAAATATTGTTTTATTAAGCTACAACGACCTACAAAAAGGCTGGAATGAAATTATCCCAGCTGGAACATGGCGTGAGTCTATGTCTGCATTAGAATTTGCAGATGCCTTTTGCATAAAAACTAACCGTTCTGATTGGGAAAGCATATGCGAAAAATTTATTAAAAGAATAGGAAAACACGCAAAGCCTTTGTTTGGTTTCTTTATGCAGCCTATAGGTATTGTTCCATCACAAGGCGAATTTAATATTTATCCACCTGAAATACTAGCAAATAGCCCATACATCTTCGTCACTGGCATTGGTCATCCAAGGCAGGCTGAGGAAAATATCATACGTCTTATGGGCAGAGCTCCTGAAAAAAGTTATTTCTTCAAAGACCATCACCAATTTACTATTAAAGACTCTTTACAAATAATGAGCCACAAAATGCCTGTTATTTGTACGCATAAAGACGCTGTGAAACTTAGGCGTTTTCATATATCAAATCTTTGGTATATGAAAGTTGAAACATTTTTTGGCTCATCCTATGGTACAAATCTTTCTTTTAGTGAATATTTTGAAGAATGGTGGAAAAAGCAACAAAATGGAACTAATTTAGATAAAACTGATCTTGAATTCGATCAAAATTCTGAATTTAAGGGAGATTCTGCTACATGGGGCGAAGGCATGCGAGCTCTTTTTCCTGAAAATATCACACAATTGCCATTTGGCTGGGGTCCTATAGAAGAAAAAGGACAAGAAATACAAAAAGTTATTTATTATGATCCGGCTGATTACGCTCCTAAAGAAAAAGTGGAAGAAGAAGAAACAAGTTTAGATGAAAGCATTGAAAAAGAAAAAGTAAATTATGCTTACACCTTAGATGCAAACATAAAAAAACTTGAACAAAGTGAACACGACAAGTAAAATAAAACAGTAGAGAATTTTATGTCAAAAGAAAATATCATCATACTTGCAAGCCACAATAAAGGCAAAGTAATTGAATTGCAATCTGCCTTCACTGCTTTAGGCTATAGAGTAGAAAATCTTGATTTTTTAGAAACAAAAATAGAAGAAATTGAAGAAACAGGCACAACATTTGAAGAAAATGCACTTTTAAAAGCAAGATATGTAGCTGAGAAAACTGGTTATATAGCCCTTGCAGACGACAGTGGCATTGAAATCGAAGCCTTAAACAACGCACCAGGCCTTTACTCAGCAAGATATGCACAAAGAAGAAATGATCTTATTCAAAACAAAGATATGCAAGAAATTCCAAAAGATAGCTTAAATATCATGCAAGTTTTGAAAGATATGCAAGGCAATAAAAACAGAAATGCTCGCTTTACTTGCTGCCTTGCTTTGGCTTTCCCAAATAAAGATGAGCATATCATTGCTTTTGGTTATTGGAATGGCACACTTACAGAAGAAATTATAGGTGAAAACGGCTTTGGCTATGATCCAATTTTCTTTGATGAAACTCTTGGTAAAACTTCTGCAGAGTTGACAAAAAGTGAAAAAATGGCAGTATCGCACAGAGCGAAGGCTATAAAAAATTTGATTCAAAAAATGAATAATGAAATTATATAATGAGAATACGAGGTTATTATGCAGTGGAACTTTAAAGACTTGCTAGACACAAAAGAGTTGAATAGAGATGAAATCCTCTATCTTCTTGAAAAGGCTGATTCTTTTTATGCTCTCAACAGAAATCCAATAAAAAAATCTGATCTTTTACGCGGTAAAACTGTTGTCCTATTTTTTGCTGAAGCCTCAACAAGGACAAAGACTTCCTTTGATATGGCTGGCAAAAGGCTTTCGGCAGACACTTTTGCACTAGGCTCATCAGGCTCTAGTATGTCAAAAGGTGAAAATCTTAAAGACACTGGCCTTACCTTGCAGGCTATGCAACCAGATTGTATTGTTATTCGTGATTCTTCTTCTGGTGCAGCGCAATTTCTTGCTGACAGGCTAGATTGCTCTATAGTGAATGCAGGCGATGGCTGGCATGCCCACCCAACACAAGCCTTACTTGACGCATATTCATTAAAAAAAGCGTGGAACAACGAATTTGAAGGAAAAACATTACTTATTTTAGGCGATGTTCAACATTCACGCGTTGCACGTTCAAATAGACATTTATTACAGAAATTAGGTGTAAAAGTGAGAGTGTGTGCTCCTTCTACCCTTTTACCACGCGGCATAGATAACTGGAATGTTGAAGTTTTTACAGATTTAAAGCAAGCTGTAAAAGACGTAGACGCTGTTATGACCTTGCGTATGCAATTTGAAAGACAACAAGCCGGCCTTGTACCATCAATACACGACTACACAGCAAGATATTGCCTCACACCAGAACTCATGAAATTAGCAAAAGCATCAGCACCAATCTTACACCCTGGACCAATGAACAGAGGTATAGAAATTTCCTCTTCACTTGCTGATTGCGAAAATTCAGAAATTTTAAACCAAGTTGAAGCTGGTGTTGCCATTCGTATGGCTGTGCTATCAACATTAATATTAAGAGACAAAGCATAGGAAATATTATGAATAATTCATTTCATTTAAAAAATGCCCTCTACTTGGGTAAGAATATAGAAATCATTGTAGAAGACGGCCTTATTAAAGAAGTAGGCGAAAACCTTTCTTCTTCTTTAAATATTATTGATGCCAAAGGTTTGATTTTATTTCCTTCTTTTATTGATTGTCATGTGCACTTACGTGAACCTGGTTATGAATGGAAAGAAGATGTACAATCAGGCTTAAATGCAGCTCTACATGGCGGTTTTGTACGTGTATGTTGTATGGCAAACACAAATCCAGTCAACGACAGTGCGGCTGTTACGCAATACATCATAAAAAAGAACGAAGACTCCTTTCCAAATGGCCCTTATGCAATGCCTATTGCGGCGGCAACCATTGGACTAAAAGGTAAAGAATTAGCCCCTTTGCATGAATTAAAAGAAGCTGGTTGTGTTGCTGTTTCAAACGACGGCGTGCCTGTCACAGACACAGCTTTAGTCCGCAGAATAATGGAATACGCTCACGATTTAGGCCTACTTTTTATAGACCATTGTGAAGAACCATTTTTAGCTGCCCACACACATGCTAATGAAAGTGCGCTCAGCACAGAATTAGGCATTAAAGCTCAACCAGATATTGCTGAAGCTATGCAAGCAAGCAGAGATGCACTATTGTCAGAATATCTTGATATTCCAGTACATATTGCACATGTTTCAGCTAAAATTACTTTAGATTATATAAAGTTTGCAAAAGACAGAAAGGTAAAAATCACAGCTGAAACCTGTCCGCATTATCTTTTACTTGATGAACATAGCATAGAAAACTACAATACAAATGCCAAAGTAAATCCCCCACTTAGAACGCAAAAAGACATTGCAGCTATGCGTGAAGCAATTACAAATGGCACTATTGATATGTTTGTAACCGACCATGCCCCACATGCCGAACATGAAAAAAATCATCCATTTGATAAAGCACCAAATGGTTTTACAGGCCTAGATACAGCTGTCGCACTTACTTGGGAATTACACAAACAAAATGTATTAACTCAAGAAGATATGGTAAAACTCTGGCTTGATAAACCTGTTGAAATATTCAACTTGCCAAAACACGCAATAGAAAAAAACATGCCTGCCCACTTCTTCTTGTTTGATCCTAACATTGAATGGGAAGTGACTGAAAAAACCCTTTATTCAAGAAGTGCCAACACTCCTTACTTGGGAAAAAAATTACAAGGTAGAGTTGTGCAGCACTTTATTCATGGTGTAAATCTGATAAGCAACTAAAATAATTATTTTAATATAAAATAAAAGACGAAAACACAATACAGTTTTCGTCTTTTTTATTTTAATACAAAAATAAGCTATTTATAACTAAATATGATGATAAAAGGCAAAATAAAACCTCCTTTTGTGATATTTAAAACTTTTACTCTTGACATTTTATTTAATGCAAATTAGTATTTAGCAATTATAAAACATACTCATTATATTCATTGAGTAAAAAATTTTAGGAGTTTTTTTATGGCTATTTTTGAATCAGAATACATTGGAGATCTCAAAATTCTTACAAAACACCCTGATAGTGATGCAGAAATAATTATCACTGCTGCACCTGACAATGGCGGAAGTGCAGACTATTTCTCACCAACAGACTTGTGCGCTATTTCACTTTCTAACTGTGCAATGGTTATGCTTGCTTTGTATGCTCAAACTCACAATATTGATATTAAAGGCACAAAAATTTCAACTCAAAAATTTATGTCTGCTGAGCCAAGAAAGATTGCTGGTATTGAAGTTATTTTCACAATGCCACCAAGAAAGTTCTCTGACAAAGAAAAAACAATTTTTGAAAGAGTTGCAAAAACTTGCCCTATTCACCGCACATTTGGTGATGGTGTTGATCAAAAACTTACATTTGTTTGGTCTGAATAATTTAGTAAAACATTGATTTTACTTTCTTTTAGTTTATTTTAGGAGTTTTTATTTTGAAAGCACAATCAAATTACGCAATCAGTCCAGTAAACATAATTAAATGGCTGGTTTTATTTGCTTTTACATTTCTTCCATTTGCTTTTGAAACAAATGAAGTTTTTACAGACAAGTTACAACTCTTTTTTGCAATAACTACATTTTGTATTTTATCAGTTGCATTTGAGTTTTTTGATGCTATTATTCCAGCGATTTTGCTTCCTTCTATGTATCTTTTATTCAGTGTTGTGCCTGCAAATGTTGCTTATGCTTCATGGACAAGTGGAACAGTTTGGATGATTTTAGGTGCTATGATTCTTGCTAACGTATTGGAAGAATGTGGTTTATTACCGCGTATTGCCTATTGGTGTATTATTAAATGTGGTGCTAGTTTTACTGGTGTTATGTTTGGTGTTTTCTTTGCAGGTATTGCGTTAAACTTTATTACTTTCTGCCAAGCCTTTATTATTATGATGGTTTTTGGTTATGGTGTTGTTCAAGCGTTAAAATTAAAGCCTTCTTTACAATCTGGCTTGATTTGTTTTGCTGCAATGCTTGGCGGCGAAGGCGCACCAAGTAGTTTCTTATATAATCCAGGCTATTTAGCATTAGCTGAAGACGGCGTAAGACAGATTATTCCTGAATTTACAGCTGTTTGGTACGAAATGATTATATATAACGGCTCTATTCTTTTCTTATTTATCTTTATTCTTTGGCTTTTAGCGAAGTTCTATAAAACAAAGGACTTCCAACTAGAAGGTGGTAAAGAATATTTTGAACAAAAATACAAAGAATTAGGTCCAGTAAAACCTAAAGAAATGATTGCTATTGTTGTATTAGTTATTTTAATGACTTATCTTTTCACAACTCCTTGGCACAAATTACCTGCTGCTTATGGCTTTATGGTATTGCCTTATGTGCTTTTCTTGCCGATTTTCAGTGTTGGTTCAACTGCGGCTGTAAAGAAGATCAACTTTAGTATTTTCTTCTTTATTGTGAGCTGTTTGGGTATTGGTAGCGTGGGCGGTTATCTTGGATTTGGTAAACTTTTATCTGTAACAGTTACACCTATTCTTGAAAACTCCTCTGCTTTTGTTGCTCTTATGTCTATGATTTTCTGCGGTATGCTAGCTAACCTCTTTATGACTCCTTATGCTATGATGGCTGGTCTTTCCTACCCATTCACGCAAATTGGTCTTGATTTAGGTTTACAACCAATGGCTTCAATTATGGCTTTAGTGGCTTCAACTGACCTTATCATCTTCCCTTACGAAGTTGCTCCTTATCTCTTGATGTTTGGCTTTGGTATGATTTCTCTCAAAGATTTTATGAAGTTTAACATATTAAAGATAATACTTACCTTTATATTCTTTGCTGTAGTTATGTACCCAATGTGGAATGCAATGGGCTTACTCTACCTCTAGTAATATATTGAAAAATAAAAAAATCCGAAATACAACTTATTTCGGATTCCCAGTTTAATGACAAAGTGCATACTTTTCAAATATGCACTTTATGCCGCCTAAGTTTGCAAAGCAAACTTGGCAGAAAGGCACGAAAAACAGTCATTTAACGCCAAAAATAAATTTTGGCTATTCGTGTTTTTCGGACTACTGACTTTGTCAGCAGTCTTAAAAAAATCCGAAATACAACTTATTTCGGATTTTTTTACATCTATAATTAAGCGACTATTTATGCAAAAAAAAGGAAAACTCTTCTACACCGATCCTTTTGTGATTGATTTAGAAAAGCTAGAAGACTTATATAATTTTATTTTATCACATACTGAAAACTGCTTTATAGAAGTTGTGAGTGTTTCACCACGCGAAAAAGAAGTGAGAAAATTCAATTCCTTTGAAGAATTTTCTGCTTTAAAAAATGTGATAAAAACGCGAATTTCTAAATTAAGGTTCAAAGGCTATAAAGATAATAAAGAAATTATCAAACTTGAGTTTATTAACCCAAAAGGCAAGATTTTTCCCTTTCTTAATAGCTATACTTTTAAATCTTATTTCAAAATAGAAGGTGAAAAGGAATTTGATGTTTTCCTCGCTAGTTATAAAGAAAAAGTAGAAAGTATGTTTTGCTATAGAAGAATGGCTTATATGAGCTTACACGCCTTTTTAACATCATTTTTTGCTGTGCTTTTTACAACAATATATGCCTTAATGCTTGTAAGAAACGAAGAAAGTACTTATACAATTCTTTTAGTTTCTTCTGTTCTTTTCTTCTTATTTAGTATAGCTTTTAATATTTTTTTCTGTCCTTTTTTGTATTTACATAACCCATTAGTGAAGTTTGAACTTGGTATTAATTATGAAAACAATAAAGGCATGTACTTTAAAATATTATCAACTTTTATAGTAAACAATGCAAAACAAATATTTTTTGCCCTTTTGTCTGCTATAGCAGTATATTTTTCAGGAAATTTAATTAAATTTCTTCTCGAGCAAAATTATATCTAAAATAAATAGTAGACAATTACACAAAGAAGCCTGACGCTTCACCGCATAAAAAAGCCGAAGACGCAAAATAAGGGCTTTATTTGATGAGAGAGCAAGACAAAAGGAATTTTTGCGAAAGGAGTGTAGAAAGACCTATATGACCTTGAGCAAAAAGAAGCCTGACGCTTCACCCATAAAAAATTCATTAGGGCGCAAAAAAGCCTTAGTTTGTGGAATTGCCAAGGCGGTAGAAAATTTCTGCGAGTGGAGTGTAGATAGACCTACATGACCGAGCAGAAATTTTCACCAACGCAGGCAAAACTCAAACTAAGGCTCTTTTTTTGTTATTTTACTTCGGTGAAATCAGCATCCATAACATCATCATCAGCCTTAGCACCAGCGTTAGGCTGTTCAGCTTGACCAGCAGCAGCGCCGTCTTGTGCATGTGATTGATTATAGAGTTGTTCAGCTACTTTATGTGATGCTTTTGAAAGTTCTTCAGTAGCAGCTTTGATAGCAGCTTCGTCTTCGCTTTCTAAAAGACCTTTGAGTGTGACAATTTTAGCTTCAATATCTGATTTTAATGCAGGATCTAACTTATCACCTAATTCATTCATTGACTTTTCAGTTGTATAGATGAGGTTATCTGCTTGGTTACGAGCTTCAACTAATT
The DNA here is from genome assembly GCA_964369985.1 of uncultured Desulfovibrionaceae bacterium. GTDB lineage: Bacteria > Desulfobacterota > Desulfovibrionia > Desulfovibrionales > Desulfovibrionaceae > CAYJAZ01. The sequence goes on from CAYJHN010000054.1 coordinate 9,741, forward strand.
GTTGTTTTGCTTTATCTTCAGAAGCGTGTGCTTCAGCTTCTTTTACGAATTTTTGAATTTCGTCTTCTGAAAGACCTGATGAAGCAGTAATCTGGATAGATTGTTCTTTACCAGTGCCTAAATCTTTAGCAGAAACGTTAACAATACCGTTTGCATCGATGTCAAAAGTAACTTCGATTTGTGGAACGCCACGCGGTGCTGGTGGAATACCAGAAAGGTCAAAGCGAGCTAAAGTCATGTTATCATTAGCCATTGGTCTTTCACCTTGTAAAACGTGAATAGCAACAGATGGCTGATTTTCGGCAG
>CAYJHN010000054.1:10127-10382 GCA_964369985.1 uncultured Desulfovibrionaceae bacterium
TACCACCAACTAAAACGATTTCGTCGATTTCATTTGCAGATAAACCAGCGTCAGCTAAAGCTTTTTTACATGGTTCGATAGTTCTTGCAACTAAAGGTTCTACTAATTGTTCTAATTTTGCACGGCTTATTTTAAGCATCAAGTGTTTAGGGCCTGAAGCGTCAGCTGTGATAAATGGTAGGTTGATTTCAGTTTGCATGCTTGTGGAAAGTTCTTTTTTCGCAGATTCTGCTGATTCTTTCAAACGCTGTAAAG
>CAYJHN010000055.1:0-10331 GCA_964369985.1 uncultured Desulfovibrionaceae bacterium
GCCTTTGTGTGAAATAGATTCAATAACATCTGGGTATAATGTACCCTGTGCTAAAAAGTCTACTTTATGCCCAGCGTCTTTTAATTTCTTTGCTTCTTCGTCAAAAACTTCGATGAAGGTATAGCCGATGATCTTTCTTTTTTCTTCTGGATCGTCAACACCTTTAAGCTTGTCTAAGAAAAGTTTGCTTGCGTTCACAAAGTTGAGGTTAAGTTCAAATGAATTTGTTAATAAATCAACAACTTCCTGCCCTTCGCCTGTACGCAATACGCCATTATCTACATAGATACAGTGCAATTGCTTGCCTATAGCTTTGTGTAGTAAAACAGCAACTACTGTTGAATCAACGCCACCAGAAAGAGCACAGATAACATGACTATCGCCCACTTTTTCACGTGTTTCAGCAATAACTCTGTCTACAAATGAATGCATTGTCCAGTCAGCTTTTAGCTTACAAATTTCAAAAAGGAAGTTTTGAATAATTTTTTCGCCTTCTACTGAGTGATGCACTTCTGGGTGGAATTGCACAGCGTAGATATTTCTTTTGTGATCAGCCATTGCAGCAATAGGCAATGTAGCTGTTTTAGCGATAATTTCAAAACCTTGTGGTACTGCTTTAACAACATCACCATGACTGTTCCACACGCGAGTTGTTTTTTCTACATTTCTGAAAAGTGGAGATTCTGCACAGATAAGCAAATCAGCAGGGCCATATTCGCGTGTGCATGATTGAGCAAGTTCGCCGCCCATATTTGCTGCAAGTAGTTGCATACCATAACAAATAGCAAGAGTAGGCACATTTAATTCTAAAAGGCCTTTATCTAATTGTGGTGCGTCTTCTTCGCCAACTGATGCAGGGCCACCTGAAAGAATAATCGCATCTGGATTTAATTCTTTTACTTTTTCAGCTGTAACATTACAAGGGTGAATTTCTGAATAAACACCAGCTTCACGCACTCTACGCGCGATAAGCTGTGTAACTTGTGAACCATAGTCAATAATAATTACTTTAGTTGACATACATTCCTTTTGCCCTAAGGCTATTTTCTAAATTTAGATTTCTCTGTAATTAGGTGCTTCTTTTGTGATAATAACATCGTGTACATGACTTTCTTTTAAGCCAGCTGATGAAATTTCAACAAATTGTGCTTTTTCTGTAAGTTCTTTAAGGTTTTTTGCGCCGCAATAACCCATACCAGAACGTAAACCGCCTATCATTTGATAGATTGTTTCTGAAACAGGCCCTTTGTATGGCACGCGTCCAACAATACCTTCAGGAACTAATTTCTTTGATTTTTCTTGGAAGTAACGATCAGATGAACCGTCTTTCATAGCGTCAATAGAGCCCATGCCACGGTAGATTTTGTAGGTTCTTCCTTGATAAAGAATAGTTTCACCAGGGCTTTCTTCAGTTCCAGCAAAGAGCGAGCCAGCCATAACTGTGTTTGCTCCAACAGCTAAAGCTTTAACCATATCGCCAGAATACTTTAATCCGCCGTCACCAATGATACAGCCATTAAATTCTTTTGCTGCACGCACAGCTTCTGTGATTGCGTGAATTTGTGGAACACCAACACCTGAAACAACACGAGTTGTACAGATTGAACCAGGCCCAATACCAACTTTAACAGTGTCTGCACCGGCTTTGAATAAAGCTTTTGCGCCTTCGTAAGTTGCGATATTACCTGCAATAATTTGTGCTTATGGGAAAGTTGTACGAATCATTTCAACAGCTTTTAATATGTTGATTGAATGTCCGTGTGCTGAATCTAAAACCAAACAGTCTGCACCAGCTGCAAGAAGTTCACTTGCTCTAGCTTCGCAGTCCTTGCCAACGCCTAAAGCGCCGCCAACACGAAGTCTGCCATTTTCATCTTTACATGCATCTGGATATTTTTGAACTTTGTCAATATCCTTCATAGTAATAAGGCCTTTTAACTGACGATTATTATCTACTACAAGTAATTTTTCTATACGATGTTCATGAAGATGAGCCTTAGCTTCTTCTAATGTTGTACCTACTGGCACAGTAACAAGATTTTCGTGTGTCATTACTTCTGAAACTTTTACTGCATCAGCATTTTCAATGAAGCGAACATCACGGTTTGTAAGAATACCTACAAGTTCGTTATTATCAACTACAGGTAGGCCTGAAACACGGTAATCAGACATTAGGTCAAGAGCCTCTTGCACTGAATCATTTGCATTGATAGTGACAGGATCTAAAATCATTCCGCTTTCAGATTTTTTAACTTTTTCAATTTCGAGCTTTTGCTTAGCTACAGGCATATTTTTGTGAATGATACCAATACCGCCATTTCTTGCCATAGAAATAGCCATATTTGCTTCTGTTACGGTGTCCATAGCAGCAGATAGAAGAGGTATTTTAAGTTCGATACTTGGTGTAAGATACGCACTCACGTCTATCATATCTGGTGTTACTTCTGAGAACGCAGGAACGAGAAGGATGTCGTCAAAAGTAAGTGCTTTTCCGATAAAAGTTGCCACAAAAAACTCCTTAAGTTTAATACATGATTTTGTTGGTTTTAATTAGTCTTACGATAAAATAATGCACTAGTATAGCCATGATGAAGACGATTGTCAAACATTTAAAGTTGTTATATTTTATTTTTTTCAAGCAACTATTTTATAGAAAAAACAAATAAAAGTCACTAAAAAGAAATAAAATATCAAAGACAAACAAATAAAATAAAATTCATTATCAATTAGAAACAGATAAAGCACAAGTGCAAGTTCATTTTTTAACTTGCTAATATATTAACTGTATGATAGTTTAAGTCTGTGTAGTTTTATTTTTTAATGCTTTATAAAACTGAAGCACGATAACTTTGTAAGGAGGGTTAGATGAAAAAAAACTCTACTTCGTGGTTCAAATGGCTTCTAGTGGGGACAGTTTTTGGGATAGTATTGATTGGAATTGCAAACGCAGCTATGCGTTACACAGATGCAAGACCTTTCTGCTCTTCGTGCCATGTAATGTCTGAAGCAGCACTTACTCATCAACAATCACCGCACGCTAATTTGGCCTGTAACGAATGTCATGCTCCTTATGATCTCATTTCAAAATTACCTTTTAAAGCAAAAGAAGGTATTCGAGATGTTGTATCAAACTTTAAAGGCAATGATGTTCCAGTAGACACCATGTTAGAGACAAAAAATGTGGTTAATGACAATTGTATACGTTGTCATATCACAACTAACATGAACGTGGACGTGATGGCTGTAAAACCTTATTGTACAGATTGTCATAAAGGTATGGCTCATCAAAACAAGAAGCCTATAAGCACAAGGACGGTTGCAGATGAATAAATACAAAAAATTACTCTTCCCAGTAGCATGTCTTGTTGCTATACTGGGCATTGTTGGGTGTGACGGTACAGAGACTAGTTTAAAAACTCCTCTCTATGAAACCGGCTTAGCAGCTGACGTAATGGAAGTTTCACCATTTAAAGAACAATTTCCTCTTCAATACGACAGCTACATGAAAAACAACGAACATACTGTGATGACAGAATATAAAGGTTCTGTTCACTACAGGAAAAACGACAATGTAAATCCACTTCCAAAAGGTTTTAGAAATGCTCAGCCTTATTTGAAAAACCTTTGGTTAGGCTATCCTTTTATGTATGAATACAACGAAACTCGTGGACATACCTATGCCCTTGAAGACGTTGCATACATTGACCGTATTAATCGCTATAAAGTAGATGGAAAAGGCGACTTGCCTGCAACTTGTTGGAACTGTAAAACTCCAATGATTGAAAAATTTACAGCTGAATACGGCGACGATTTCTGGAAAATGGACGCTAACTTCTTCCGTGACAAATTATCATCACCAGAACAGTCTGTTTCTTGTGCAACTTGTCACGATACTTCCGATATGTCACTTGACCTTTATTCAGTTCCTTTAAAAGATTATTTAGAGCGTACTGGTCAAGATTTCGACAAATTATCACGTAACGAACAACGCTCATTAGCTTGTGCTCAATGTCACGTTGAATACTATTTTACTCATCCTGACAATGGCCCAGCTGCAAAGCCAGTATTCCCTTGGGATCTTGGTTTTGATCCAGATCAAATTTATGAATACTACAACAATCACGGACCAAACGATGGCCCATTCACCGACTTTGTTCATGCAGCCTCAGGCGTGCCTATCATTAAAGCACAACACCCTGAATACGAAACATGGATAAACGGCCCTCACGGTGCTGCTGGTGTTTCATGTGCTGACTGTCATATGCCTTACGAAAAAATGGAAGGCAAAAAGATTTCAAGCCATTGGTGGACTTCTCCTCTGAAAGATCCTAATCTCACAGCTTGTCGTCAATGTCACTCAGACAAAACAGCTACATACCTCAAAGAACGTGTTGAAGATACTCAAAAGAAAACTTTCGACCAATTACTTAGAGCACAAGCAGAAAGCGTTCGTGCACACGAAGCCATTCGCTTAGCGAAAAACTATATGGGCGAAAGAAATCCTGACTATGACAATTTAATCGCTCAAGCAGTTGAATTAACTCGTAAAGGACAGTTCTTCTGGGATTATATTTCAGCAGAAAACAGCGTAGGTTTCCACAACCCTACTAAGGCTTTAACAACATTAATGTCTTCTTATGAATACAGCTCACAAGCAGTTCAACTTGCTGCTTTGGCAACAAATGGCGGTATTTTACCTGAAATTACAGGCGATATTTATGCTATAGTTCCGCCTATTTTAGAACACAGCCGTGAACTTCAACAAAGCCAAGAGCATTTAGACACACACAAGTGGCTAAAACTCTTGAAAAAACTACCAGATGTACCTATTCAGTGGGACGGTTTCCAACGTGTTTCACAAAAATAAGAATCTTGTAAACTAAATTAATCTTATAAAGTAAAAGCTCTTGTTGCAAAACAAGGGCTTTTTTATTAACGAAGATTTAAAATCTCATAAATTAAAAACTTTTCTTTTTATCTATATTTGCGTATTATTTTTCTACACTTCTTTTATTTTAGGAAAACAAGATGACGCCTGACGTTTTATTTATAACATATACTTCTTTAAAAATATGTTTCTTTTCAGTGCTTTTTTCAGCTCTTTTTGGTATGCCACTTGGATTATGGCTTTGTGGCAAGGGCAAAACAAGGCTTATTACTGGCACTATATGCAATGCCCTACAAGCCCTACCTACTGTTTTAGTGGGTTTAACTGTCTATGTTTTTCTTTCGCGTAAGGGTGTTTTTGGTTCTTTTGGTCTTATGTACACAGTTGAAGCTATTGTTATTGGGCAATGTATACTTGTAATTCCCCTTGTTGCCATTCTTACGCAAGCGGCTATACAAAGGCTTGACAAAAGGTACTTAAGAACAGCTCTCACACTAGGTGCTTCACGTTTAGCCTCCTATAAAACACTTTTTATTGAAGCCCGTTTTGCTATTATGGCAGGCTTAATTTCTGCCTTTGGGCGTATTATAGCCGAAGTGGGGGTTAGCATGATGCTTGGCGGAAATATTGCTGGCTATACGAGAACAATGACTACAACTATGGCTTTAGAATATGACAAAGGAGCTTTTGAACTTGCAATGGCACTTGGTTTTGTTCTGCTTGGGATAAGCCTTTTTATAAATATTTTACTCAAACTTTTACAAGGCAAGTCTCAAGAAGTAGACTTTGTTTAAAACTTTAAGCATTCTTTTAAAATTACTATAGATAAGGAATTGAGCTTTGTTTGAAATTAAAAATCTTACAAAAAAAGTACAAGTAAAAAAAGAAGTAAAAACTCTTCTTTCAATAGATAAACTCTTTTTAGAGTCAGGAAAAATACATACTTTACGCGGGCATAATGGAGCTGGCAAAACAACATTATTGCACATACTTGCTCTTGTATCAATTCCTACCAATGGTTCTATACGCTTTTTCGATGAAGAAATTGACTTTCGTTCGGATTCTCAGCTTTTAAGATTGCGTAAAGAAATTGTATTAATCGAGCAACTTCCTATTATGTTTACAGGTTCTGTTGAATTTAATATTTGCTATGGCATGAACATGCGAAAAATAGACAAGACAAGACAAGCAAAAAAAATGCAAGAAGTTATGGAATTACTCAAAATTTCACATTTAAAAGGCTATAAAGCAAACACCCTTTCTGGCGGTGAAACGCAAAGAGTGGCAATAGCAAGGGCTTTAGTGCTTGAACCTAAATGTATGATCTTTGACGAGCCTACAGCAAGTGTTGATAAAGAAAGTCGTATGCTTATTGAAAATGTTATCAAAAACCTCACACCAAAAATTTCTGTCATTATGACAACGCATTCAGAAGAACAAAATGAAAATCTATCTGATAATACAATTATTTTAAGTCGCGGTAATATTTATGAACCAAGTGAATAAAATCCCCCTCCTTCTTCATACTTGCTGTGCTCCATGTTCTCTTATGCCCTACAAATATTTAAAGGACGAATTCGACATCACTTTCTTTTTCTACAATCCCAACATACACCCAGAAGAGGAATTTATCAAAAGAAGAGATGTTTTTATAGCATACATGCAAGAAGAAAATTTGAAATATATTGTTGACGAAAAATACTATGGTTTTGACGCATGGAGTCAAGATTTTCCAACTCTTTCCTATCCTGAACGCTGTAGCTATTGCTATATTCCGCGTTTAGAAGAAAGTGCAAAAAAAGCAAAAGAATTAAATATTTCTCATTTCACAACTTCTTTGCTTTATTCTCGCTTTCAAAAAATAGACATTATTTTTGAACAAGGCATTGAAATAGCAAAGAAATATTCTTTGGATTTCCTTAACAGAGATTTTCGCCCATATTGGAACGAAGGCATAGATCTTTCAAAAGAAAAAAAACTATACAGACAAAAATACTGCGGTTGCGGCTTACCCTATAAATAGCCACAGGAGAAAATACTATGAAAATGGCAATAATTAGAGGATTGATACTAGGTGGTTCTATTGGAATTTTCGCCTATCTCTTTGGTTTTTCAGACGTTATGTCAAGAACAGCGTTAACTGGCTCTATAGCTGGTGCTATTGCTGGCTACACTACGCATAAATTAAAAGAGAGAAAGCAAAACAAAGAATCGCATAAAGATGATAATGCTTTTAATGGCTAATTATGAAAACATTATGTGAAAACACAATATTAGAAAAAATACATAAGTATTTTCCTAACAATAGCCATGAGCTCATCTTAGGCCGTGGCGATGATTGTGCTGTGCTCTCCTTAAAGAATACACAAGAAAAAAAACTTGTTTTGACTACTGATATTTTTGTGGAAGATGTGCACTTTCGCTCTTCGTATTTTAGCCCAGAAGCAATAGGCTATAAAGCTCTAGCTGCAAATATTTCAGATATTTACGCAATGGGTGCTGAAGTGCTTACAGCTCAATTAGCACTTTGTTTACCCAAAAATATTGATGAAGATTTTCTTGACTCTCTTCTTTCTTCTCTTGCAAGCCTTGCAAAAGAACATAATTTCACCTTAAGTGGTGGAGATCTTTCAAAGGCAGACAAATTATCTTTAAGTATTACCTTGCTTGGACTAGTTGAAAATGAAGTAAATCTTTACAGAAACAATTCAAAAATATCAGATATTATTTATTTAATTGGTGAAATTGGCTTATCTCGCCTTGCTCTTCAAATATTAGAAAATAAAGCTGATTACGAGATCTCGCATTTTCCTTCTGCATATAAGCAGCATCTTTTCCCACAAATGTATAAAGAAGAATCTATGCAAATAAAAGATTTTGCATTAAAATATAAAGAAGAGAATTTTTCTCTTATGGATGTTTCTGATGGACTAGCGCAAGATCTACCTAGACTTATACAGAATAATGGCTATCATTTAATCATTGATAAAAACTCTCTACATAAAGAATTACAACTCTTTGCAGAAAAAGAAGGCTATAGCGAGCGTGAAGTTTTAGAATTTGCTATTAAAGGCGGAGAAGATTATGCTTTACTTGGCACTTGCCCTGCTCATCTTTGGCAAGAATTTCAGCAAAATTGCCCAAAGGCAAGAAATATTGGATTTGTAATTGCAGACAAAAAGGCTTTACTCAATAATCAAGTCCTATCAATTCAAGGCTTTGACCATTTTACAGTATAGCGAGAAAAAATATGACAAGTGGTGCAAATAAAAATTTATTTAAAGTTTCATGGTTTGGGCTTGGTTTTGCCTTAATCCTTTTTGCAGTTATTGGTTTTTTTACTTGGTCTACGCTAAAAAGATCGGAAAATTCTGTCACCATGCTTTTAGTTGAACGTGGTGCTGCCATGCTCAATATTGCAGAAAAAATCATCTATTCACGTCGAAGTGCGAGAGAGGCCTTTCAGCTACAGATACTTGCTGAAGATATTATTCAAACACCTGGAATGGAATTTTTTCTTATTACAGACGCAAATGGCAAAATACTTATACATAGTGATCCAAGAAAAATTGGTATTAACATAAATCTTGGCACACATCACAGTGCAAAACAAGAATTAGAAAGTTTAAATATTTCTAATATTCCAAAATGGAAATTATTAAATATTGATGGTGGTACTGTCTTTGCTGTCTATAAGCAATTAAATGCCCCTTTGCCAAAAGAGTTAAAAACAGGAAGATTTAATGGGGGCGATGGTAGTCGCTTTCCAAAGAAACATGATCTTTATGAAGACCATAGCAAGGATCAAGTTCTTTACGGCTTTGTTGGTCAAAGTGCCGCACTTTATTTAAAAGGCATGGGAGATTCTCGCTTTGTAGTTATTTCTGTTTCTGCGGGTATTTTCTTTGTGGCTGTTATCTTGCTCTTAGTTTTACAATTTACTTCAAGAAATAAGGAACTTGTAAAAAGGCAAGAAGAAGCAGAACGTATTGCACATGAAATGATAGAAAAAGTCAAAGAACTTGAAGCAGATTTAAGGCAAAAAGAAAAACTTGCTGTTATAGGCGATTTAACGGCTGGTGTTGCCCATGAAATACGAAATCCACTTTCATCTATTAAGGGCTATGCAACCTATTTTAAACAGATTTTTGCAGAAAACTCTTCAGAAGAAAAAGCCGCAAAAATCATGATTGAAGAAGTAGACAGATTAAACAGAGCTATTGATGAATTAATAGGCGTAAGCAGGGCTGGCAATATCAAGTTGCAAGAAGTTGATGTAACAGAACTTTGCAAGAAAATTTGTTTTCTTCTTGAACCAGAGGCAGAGCAAAAAGAAGTTAAGCTTATTTGTTCTTCAAGTTTAGACAAAGATTTTACTATACAATTAGATCCAGATAGATTAAGACAAGCTCTTTTGAATATTACTTTAAATGCAATGGAAGCCTTTGCACAAAAACAAAGTGATGACGAAAAAAGGCAAGTAAAGGTTGATATTTCAAAAGTAAATAACGAGCTTTGTATCTCGGTAGAGGACAGTGCTTGTGGTATTTCAGATGAAATTATATCCAGAATATTCGATCCTTACTTTACTACTAAATCACAAGGCACTGGACTTGGCTTGGTTGTTGCTAAAAACATTGTTGAAGCACATAAGGGCAAGCTAAAAGTGAATTCATCAAGTGCTGGAACATTGTTTAAGATTATGATTCCTTGTTAAGAATAGACTTTAAGCTTCTTTAACGGCTCATTTTCTCTTTGCACTTTCTTCAGTAAAGGCATGCTTCTTTCTCAGCTTAAGCATAATTTTTAATCGATTTTATCTCTCGTAGGGGCGAGCATTGCTCGCCAGTTAGACAGTTAATCTAAAAAAGCTCGTAAGCATTATGCCTACGAGCTTTATTTTTACTTTTCAGTTCGTTTCAACAAAGAGTGATTACTTATTTAATGTATCACCAAATGAAGCGTAACGAGCATCAACTAATGTTTGTGAAGCAGCGATGTTTTTGTCGATCATTTCTAAGAAAGCAACACCTTTTTCGCCAAATGTATCTGTGTACCATTTACGAAGTGGAGCAACTGAATCAATGAATTGTTTCTTTTCTTCTGCATTAGGAACATATAATTTACCACCAACTTCTGCAAATTGTGCGTAAGCTGGAAGTTCTTTTGACATTTGCACGCCATTTTCTAATGTACCCATGAGTTTGAAACCATCAATAAGAGCCATTTGGAAATCTTTGCTTAATGTTTTGAAGAAGTTAGCATTCATGAACCAAGCAGCAAACATGAAGTTGTGGCCGTCTAAAGTGATGAACTTAGCTTTTTCGTGTAATTTTACAGCAACGATATCTGTGATTGAGTTTAAAGAACCGTCAACAACACCTTTTGAAAGTGAATCGTATACTTCCATGAAAGGAATTGGAGTTGGTGAAGCACCGTGTAA
>CAYJHN010000056.1:0-4036 GCA_964369985.1 uncultured Desulfovibrionaceae bacterium
TCTCATTTTCTAAGCTCTTGCGTATTTCTCTATCCCATGACTTTGATAGTAATGTATCAGCATGCATAAATAAAATGATTTCCCCACTTGATTTTTCAAAAGCATTTTGAAATTGTATGGCTCTGCCTTTTTCAGAATCAATTACTATATCAGCATATTTTTTTGCTATTTCAACAGTTTTATCACAACTGCTTGCGTCAGAAACAATAAATTCTACATTAAAAGCATTTGGAATGTGTAAAAAAAGCTTTTTAATATTATTTTCTTCATTCAACGTTGGAATAATTACAGATATTTTCTTTGGAATATCAATAACATAATCAACATCAGATAATTTTTCTAATAAAGTATATGACAAAGCATTTTTCCTAATTTTTGCAATGCTTTGTGCATAAACCTCTTCTGTGCTCCAAGAGATATCAGTAAATACATCAATATATTTTTCTATATTTTCCTTTTCTAAACTAAAAGCTATTGCATAATAGCCTTTATCAAAAGTTGGGCCAAAGACGCAAGCATGCTTATCTAAAAGCATAAAAGCATTTTTCATTGCTTCACTTCTAAAATCAGGGCAGTCAGCACCCATTATTAATATTTTTTGCTTAGTGGCATTTATTTGTTTAAAATAATCTTGTGCATAATAAAGAGTAGCTGAAAGTTTTTCACCAAGATCACCTTCAACTTGCTCAATAAATTCAATTCTTTTTTCAGCAATTTCAAAAAAATCTTCTTTATTTTCAGCATTAAGATTGTTTTTTAAAAAACATTTTTTATAAAGACTCTCTAAAAGCCATGTTTTCATTTGCTCTTTTGTGCCATTTGAAAAATGAACATGAATTTTATACGCAGAGCTAAAAGCTTCATAAAGGGCAAATTCTGTCATCTTTTTTTGCATTTGAGCTGCTTTTTCAGCTCCAAGTTCAGGTATAAGCCTTGTCTTGCTTTCACCTGCCCTTGGATATCTTGAAATAAGCACTATCAATTCTTCCATAATTAAACCTTAATTAAATCTTAATACATCAATGAATTATTTACTTAGGAGCATTAAAAATTCTTTTCCTTGCTCGTGAGAGTCTAAAAGATAGAAAAATTTTAAATATCTTTGCAATATTTGCTGTGAATTTTTTCTTTCTATACTGCTGGGCAGCTCTTTGAATGGCACTTGCCTGGGTTGGGTATGGGTGTATAACTGTTGATAAAGCTGACAAACCCATTTTTGCTTTCATTGCAGTTGAAATTTCTGAAATCATTTCGCCAGCATGTGAAGCAACTATAGTAGCTCCTAATATTTTATCGCTACCCTTTTTACACATAATCTTTACAAAGCCAAGTTCTTGCCTATCAGCAATTGCTCTATCTACTTCATTCATATCAAAACGATAGAATTCAATTTGTATATTTTTTTCAAGCGCGTCTTTTTCATACATACCTACATGCGCTATTTCTGGCTCGGTGTATGTACACCAAGGCATATTTACATCTGATAACTTTTTCTTACCAAAAAACAAGGCATTTTGCACTACAATTTGTGCTGCAACTTCAGCAGCATGCGTAAATTTATAAAGCATACAGCAATCCCCAGCAGCGTAAATATTGCTATTGCTAGTGCAAAGATTATCATTTACCTTTATTCCATTTCTGTCGTAGGCAACAAGAGCTTTTTCAAGCCCAAGATTTTCCACATTAGCCGCACGTCCAAGGCCAACAAATAATGCATCTATCTCTAGTTCAACAATATTTTTATCTTTATCTTGTATATAGGCTTTTTTCTTACCATTTTCAAGTTTTTCTACTTTATTTAGCTCAGCATCTAGCATAACATTTATGCCATCTTCCTTGAAAACTTCTGCCAAGAGTTTAGAAGCATCAGCATCTTCCCTAGGCAAAAAAGCCCCTCTTTGCACTATATTCACTTTTGAACCTAAACGTGAAAAAGCCTGTGCAAGCTCGCAACCAATAGGGCCACCACCTAGAAAAAGCATATTTTGAGGAAGGGTATCTATTTCAAAAATATTTTCATTTGTATAATAATCTTCTTCACTTATTCCTTCAATTGGAATCTTTACTGCCCTCGCTCCTGTTGCTATAACAGCTTTATCAAAAACTAAGTTTTGATTATCAACAACAAGAGTATGTTCATTACTAAAAGCAGCATCGCCAAAAAAGACATCAATGCCAAATGAAGAAAACCTTTTTGCTGAATCGTGCTTAGAAATTTGTGCACGAATTTTGCGTACTTGTTCTATGATTTTTGGAAAATCATCTACAATTGATAAATGTGGCGAACTTATACCAAAATTTTCAGAATCTTTCATTTCCTTAGCAAGACGTGAAGATGAAATAAGCGATTTTGATGGCACACAACCAGTATTTAAACAATCGCCTCCCATTAAATGCTTTTCAACTAAGGCCACTTTTGCGCCTAAACCTGCAGCTATAATAGCAGAAATCAAACCAGCTGAACCCGCTCCAACTACCACAAGATTATATATCTCTTGCGCTTGAGGATTTGATTTATTCTTTGCTGAAACATTTTCTAACAAGAGTTCATTATGTTTGTCATTATAAAAATTAGTATTCATTGTAAATTTCCTTTACTATAATTAGATTTTGCTTTGCAAATAATAAGAGATAGGAGCAAATACCATAAGCAAAAAAGACAATAAGTAATAGTAATACAACAACTTTTACACATATACATGCAAAGCCAGTATTGCCAACAAAATAAAGCAATATAAAAATGAAAAAACAATAAAAAGCCTATAAAAGAGCTTATCAGAGATAGAAAACAATAAAAGAAAAAGGAATTTAAGGCTAGTGAATCTATTTTAATAGATAGGTGAAAATAATGCTCAAGTCAAGAAAAATCTATTCTACAGACTTTTCACAATAACTAATTTATTCATCTTATTTTCAACTTCATAATCTATACTATCGACATTTTGTTTTACAAGAAAAATGCCTAAACCGCCGATATTTCTATCATCTGCAGCAAGCATTAAGTCAGGTGTTTCTTTTTCAAGTGGATTAAATAAAATCCCCTTATCAAAAAAAGTTATTCTTGCTTTGTCTGGATTTTTGTCTATTTGACATTGTATCCAGACCTTACCCTGCCCTTCACCATAAGCATAACTTGCTATATTAATAAAAATTTCTTCAATGGCTAGGCATAAAAAATATTGCGACTTTAAATCATAGCCGTAAGAATTTAACTCAATATTGATAAAGTCATAAAGAGCTTTTATATTATCTTTTTTTGCGTCAACAATCAATTCTTTCATAGTTTTTAGCCTTTACACTTGTTCAACATCTAATATTTCAGTAATTTGTGAGGCTGTAAAAAGCGCCATTACTCTTGCGCAGATATTTATGATTTTTAGATGTTGCTTATGCATAACACATTTTTTTTGTAATTCTAAAAGAGTTCTTATAGCAGGACTACTTATATAAGAAAGATTTTTAAAATCCAGTATTAAATAAGCATGTTGTACGTACAAAGATTGAATTTTTTCGTCAAATAATTTTTCAGAAGCAGTATCAATCTTACCATCAACACGAATTATTAATGTCTTATCCTTTTCTTCTAAAAATATTTCCATAAAACTCCCCTAAGAAAATCAAATCATTCTTCTTTTGACTTTAAATTTTTAATCATATTTTCGTAATAATTTAATTTTTCTATGTTCATTAATTCGTCACTTTTTGAAATAACTTTAATTATATCAACATTTTCTTTGTTCCATTGCATACCTAGAGAAATATGCATGTCGTCGGCCTCTTTGAATTCAGTATTAATTTTGTGCACAAGTGTGTAAAAATGCTCTTCATTAACATCTGGTAACATACAAATAAATTCGTCACCGCTTGTTCGATAAACATATGTATCTACGTATTTTTTTAAAATATTAGCACATGTTATGATATTTTTATCACCTCTTTCAAAGCCATAAACTTCGTTGATTCTTTGCATTTCATTAATATGAATATAAATCACGCCTATATGAGATGGTGGATGGTCAATATAGATTTTCACAAG
>CAYJHN010000056.1:4046-9568 GCA_964369985.1 uncultured Desulfovibrionaceae bacterium
TTCTAAGAATTTTTTTCTATTATACACATTTGTTAAAGGATCAACAAATTCCATATATTCAATTTGATTCTTCATTCTAAAGTTTTGTATATGATGTAGAAAAACTTGAGCAAATGCGTCTAACATGTCAAATCTATTAGAAAACATTTTTGGATTTTCTATTGTAATAAAAGCGATAATTTCATCATTTACAACAAGAGCTGTATCCATAATTTTAAAAATATTATCTTTAAAAAAGTATTTATCTTCAAAAGGAATATCTTTATTATTTATTTGCTTTATATCAGACTTATTAGAATTAAATAGTTTTTTATTTTCTTTATATTTTATTATATTTGGCCTAATTTCACTTAAAGGTAAATTTATATAATTATAAATTTCAGCATTTATGCCAATATTATTATATTCGTATTTTTTTGAAAAAGTTTTGTCTAAAGAATTTATTTCAAAAAATGATGCTCTATCAGCTTTATAATATTTAGCTATTATTTCTAAAAGAGTATTTAATGCTTCGTGAATACTAATATGCGAAGCAAATGTATTAAAGGACTTAATAATATTAGATTCAGTTTGTAATTCAACTTCAAGATTTCTTATAAGTTCTTGAAAAATTGACGCATCTAAAGCAGAAACTATATGCAACTTTACGCCATCTTCTTCTTTAATCGAATCTGTAATATGAAGATGTTTATCAATTTTAGGTATATAAAGTATTGAAGAAATAAACTTATCTGGTTGAAGAATAGGGGCTATACAGTTTGCACATTCTTCATCTTTGCCATAAATAACTTTATAACAAGGCTTATTTTTATAATGCTCTTCACTAGAAATATTAAAAACGCGCATAGCTTCGCTATTCATATAAAGCATTTCTTTAGTATCATGATTATTTATATAGCAGATATTCTTGATATTTTCAATAGCTAAAACACTGTAATCCTTTTTATTTATCATGTATATTACTCCTTATTTTATAGCGATTTCTAAGAAGTGAGAAAATATTTAATAATATACTAAAATATAATTCTATATAATATTTGAATCATACAAAATATTTATATAAAATGCAAATCATAAATAAAATAAAAAAAGTTTAAAATAAAAGGCTGAAAGAATTCAGCCTTTTATTTTTTATAAATATAGATATTAATTAGAATTTATAACGGAAAATTGCCATTATAGCATGTTCATTAGTATGTTTTGAAACTCTGTAGTCATAATCAAAGTTGAAAGAGTATTCATCTTTCACAAGTTCAAGCCCAACACCAACTTGGAAGGTTACAGGGTCAAGAATATTATTCATAAATCTTGATTCATTTCTTACACCAACTACTGTTACAGCTTCAACTTCGTCTAAATCACCAGCTGCAAATTCTAAACCAAGATTAGCATGTGGAATAACACTTACACCTGTTTCTGTTTTAAATTCTTTTTCAAGTCTTACACCTACAGGGAAGGTAAATGCAGTTGCATTTTGACTTGAAACTTTAAGCCCCGCACCTAAATTAGCTGATGAAGCACTCACATTTGTCACACGAGCACCAACATAAGGTATAATATCAAGTTTAGGTGTGGCAATACGGTATTCAGCCACAGCACCAAGTGTGACAGAATTTGCTGAGAAATGATCACTTGAAGCTGCAATATCTATATCGTTATCTGTGTATACATAGCCTAAATCAGCTTTTACAGTAAGAGCATTCATTGTGTAGCTAGCGTAAAGCGAAATACCATAGAAACTTGCGTCGTTATTAACAATACGGGCAAGAGTTGAATCTGCTGAACCAGCTTGAATAGCTGCGCCAACTTTGAAATTGTCAGTTAAAGCAATATCCGCACCAAGATTTATACCAAAAGTATTTCTTGTATAATCGTTGTCGTCATTTTGAATTATACCAGCAGTAGTAGTATAATTTACACTATATTCGTTTGAAGTGATATTTTGGTACATTGGTTGTACCCAAAAAGAATACTTCTTTTTTTCAATATAAAGAACTTTTTCAGAAACAAGAGTAATTGAATTTTCGTTTACAATTACAGCATTTTCTTCAGCTATAACCTTTGTGTATTGTGTTTTTTCATCAGTGCGACTTGCTAAGAAGGTAAGATTTTTCGTTCTTTCATCAGAAATAATTCTCCCACTTATTGTTTCGCTTTCTTTAATATGCTTACTATAGCTATTGCCATCATAGCTTGAAAGTTTATAGGCCTTATTATAAATTGTATCGTTAGCTATTTCTGCGGCTAAAGTTTCTGTAGCTGGAGAAATTACAAAGGCCGCTGCAAGTGCTAAACTTCCAAATGTATTTATAATAGCACACTTTTTTAACACTGATACATAACGATTTTTCAAGTTTTTATTCGCATTATTACTTTGCATATCCATACCCTCCATCTAAAAAATTTCATTTTTCATAACTTATTTTTTATAATACACAAAAAAAGAGTAAAAGTCAATTTCTGTAAAAAAAATTTTACACAAGAAAAAAGTCTTTTCAAGCAAGAAAAACAAGAAAAAAACAGATAATATAAAGTCACAACAAAGTTATCAATAAAATTAGACAAAATAATAGATTTTTTATTTTTTTTGCAAGAAAATAAAAATACAAAATTTTATACATCAAACTTTGCATATTTGTAAACTAAAATTCACGCACTTTTTAAGAGCATACTCCTAGCACAAAGATCAAATTTTTTAATCAGTATTTGTATAAAAAGTGATAAAATCTTCACTTGTCATTGGTCTATAGTAAAAATAACCCTGTCCATATGGACAGCCAAATTCTTCAAGCATTTTGGCTTGTTCTATATTTTCAATGCCTTCAGCAAGACTAGAAGCCCTACCTAAATCTTTAATCATTCGGATAATATTTTTTACTATAGTACGGTTTTCTTCTGAAGTAACAATATTATCAATAAGGCCTTTATCAATTTTAACTTCTGTGAAGGCAGACATAGATAACATAAGTAAATTTGAATACTTAGAACCAAAATCATCTAAGGAAACTTCAAAACCAGCTTCTTTTAAATCTTTTAATTTCTTAGCAAAAAATTCAAAGTTCATTTTATCAATGCTTTCAGTAATTTCTACAGTTATATACTTATGATCTATAGCATATTTTTTACAGATATTTTCAATTTCTTCAACTAAATCATAAATCATAAAGGTCATTCGTGAAAAATTAACAGCAATTTTAATAGCTTTTCCTAAAGGTATAAGGCGTTGCAATATCTTACAAACTTCTTCTAAAACAAAGAAATCTAAATAGCGAATTGTTCCATCGTGTTCATACATTGGCACAAAGGAATCAGGGGAAATAATTTTTTTATTTTGATCAAACTTACGCACAAGTGCTTCTGCACCTATTACTTGCTTTGTTGACAAGCAAACTTTGGGTTGTAAATAAACTGTAAAATCACCATTTTCTATTTCATTCATTAAAATTTCAAGAGGATTTGAGCGTTTTTGTGTAAGTTTACATACGTTATTTTTATAGTATTTTTGCTTTTCAGCAAGCATTATATCATTTGCCTGTATAAGAGCAGACGATATATTAATGTCTTTGCCTTGCCAAACTCCTCCAATGGCAAAAGGGAAATCGTTGTTTAATGAATAATCATTTCTAATCGTTTTGATTAATTTATCAAATTCATTTTGTTCTATATTTAGACACAAGCCAACAAATTCATCGCCAGCAACTCTATAAACTTCATTTGGCATAAATAAAGAAAGTGTGTGAGCGATTCTTTTTATCATTTCATCGCCATGCTTTTCACCATAAAGTTCATTAAATCTTTTTAATGAATTTGCATCTGCCTGCACAACACCAATAGAATTGAGACTCTCCAAGTCAAGATCAGCTAAGCGTGCTAAATATTTATTTCTATTATATACACCTGTAAGAACATCGTTATACGAAAGATTTTCTAACTCTTCTAACAATTTGCGTTTTTTCATATCGTCATTAACAAATATTGAAATAGAGTGAAGTAAGGTTAAATCATCCGTCATTCTTTGTGGATTATCAACGCCAATAAAGGAAACTACCTTACCACGCAAATAAAGTGGAACAAGCAAAAGTGAAGAAGTATTTGTTTCATGCAAAAGTTGATATAAGGGTGTACCTTCTTCAAGCTCTTTATATATATCCTCAATAAATAATTCACCTTTATCTGCAAATTTTTCAAGTATATATTTAAGATCTTCTACAGTCATTACAGGATTTGTATCAATAGTAGCTAATTCGTTGCTACGTGACCACTCATACGTGTTCACAGCTTGATTTTTTTCATTATCAACTTCAAAAATATAGGCTCTATCTGAAAAATAATATTCGCCTACAATAGAAAGTAAATTTATAATAGCCTTATGTATATCTACATCTTCTATTAGAGTTTCTATGCAGTGAATAAGTGTTTTTTCAAGCGAAAGTTTATCCTCTAACTCATCAACATATTTAGTATATTGTGAAATATTAAAGGCTAAACTTAAACGAACTTTTTTTCCATTAAAATCAACTATTTTTGAATTAAGAAAATAGTCCTTTTCACCAATTTTAAAGTTAAATTCGCGTTTAAAAAGTTCTTCTTTATTATTTAAAATACTATTATTTACAAGAGTGTAATTTACATAATTATTAAATTCTTCAAATGAATTTTTTTGCCTCATGCACTCATCGCAATGAAAGTGATAACCTTTAAAAAAATTATAACATTTCTTACCCTTATATGAATAGTCTTCCGCAGAGGATGAAAAAGCCTCTCTGCCTGCTTTATTCATAAACATAAGTGTATCATCTTCTAAGTTGATGATATAACAAATAAGATCGAAATTATCCGTTACTAATTGAGACAAATTACTATAATCCACGTGATACCCCTTATAAAAAAACAATTTTCTCACGCACACTTTACATATCTATATTAGAAATTATTTATATAATAAGATTGAAGAAAACTCAAGAAAAAAAGAATATCTTTTACCCCTATTTATTTTTAAATTATTGCCGACAAAGCTAATGAGAAAAGAACATTAAAAAGGAGAATAATATGTTCAAAAATAGCTCAATTGGAAGTAGAATTTATACAATTCTTTTTTCCTCAGTTGCAGTTATGCTTGCACTGATTGTTGCTTTTTATTTTGCAGTACGCTTTATTTCAATATCAAGTGCTGAAGTATCTAAAGAGCAAATGTTTACAATGCAAGAAGAAAGAATCAAAGACATTACTCTTTCTGCTGCAAAAGGTATTGCTGTGTTGATAGAGGGAAAACCACGCGAAGAACAATTAAAAATAATAAGCGAATTTAGCTCAAAATCTCGCTTTGACTATGGCGATGCAGGTTATTTCTTTACTTATGAAGGCACAGTTTGTCTTGTTCACCCAATTAACGGAAAACTCATTGGGCAAGATTTAAAAAACGTTAAAGACTCTGAAAATGTTTATTATGTGAGCGAGCTTGACAAAGCAGCCCAAAGAGGTGGCGATTTTGTAAGTTATGTTTATCCAAAACCTGATGGTGT